>NZ_JACJQU010000003.1:300000-425793 GCF_014696825.1 Anabaena sphaerica FACHB-251
ATTCAGTAATATTCACTCACATTTATAATTTATATGAATAAAAAACTAACTATTTTTTTCAACAATCTACTTATCAAAAATAAAAATCAAGGCTGGACTTACTGGGACACTATAGGTTTAGTATTCATATTGATTTTATCAACTTTGGTATGTGGAATGCCTACTTTATTTGCAAAAATAAATCCAAAAAATGATGTAAAAAAATTTATCTTACAAATTAATACAAAACAGATAGAATACTTTACTTATCAAAGTAAATTTGCCGAATCATTAAATCAACTGCAAATAAATTTACCTACCAGCAAAAAAACCAATAATTATACATTCTCTATCAAAAAAAATACAAATTATGCTTTCAGTTATGCGATACCGCATGAAACCAAAGAAGGTTCATTAAATAACAATCATCCAAATATACATAGTTATGTAGGTGGTGTATTTTTAATACCCAAATCAACCACTAACAAAGCCACAAGCATAGCAATTATATGTAAAAATATTGCCCCTGGAAACATAAAACCCAAAGATCCAATTTTTCAACAGGGAATAATAAGTTGTGGTGCAGGTACAACAGAACTAGGAAAATATCTCTAGGGTAAAAAATTATGAACAATCAATTATTTAATTATCTGGTGCTAAAAAATAAAAATCAGGGAATTACTTTAGTAGAAATACTCGTTATTATCACCATTATTGGCATTTTATCAGCAATAGCAATACCATCTTTTATTTGCAGAAGTCCAAGGGCTATAGTATCAGAAGCAAAAAGCTATTTAAGTGCAATGAACCGCGCTCAACAATCATACTTTATAGAATCTGATGGTAAGTTTTCTAACTCATGGAGTAAATTAGGTGTTGGGATTCCAGAGAAAACAACAAATTACAGTTATTATACGAAAGTAACAACAAATGCTGTGTTTAATTATGGCATAGCCAGAAGAGAATATGTAGAGGATGGTTGGTTTAATAAAAAACCATTAAAGAGTGTTATTGGGGGTGTGTTTGTCATTTCTAATGCCAAAAAATCAGAAAAAACAACTTTATCAGTTGTATGTGTAAGTGAAAAAATCGGTATGATTATTCCTCCTCAACCCATTTTAAAAAATGGCGTTCCTACCTGTGCTATCGGGACTACTATTAAATAAATCTACCAACAAATAGCAAAAATTATGAAATTACAATATTCAAATAATATGATACAACATTACATCTTCAAGAACAACGATCAAGGAATGACTGCGTTAGAACTGATATTAGTTTTAATAGTAATTACCATTTTGGCTGCTATGGCATTACCATCATTTATTGTCCAAACTAGCCCAGGAGTAAAATTATTAGAAGGTAAAATATATGTTAATTCTATCAATCGTGGACAAGAAGCATACTTTTTTGAAAAGAAAAAATTTTCCGCCTCAGTAGAAGAACTGGGTTTAGGTATTGCGACTCAGACTGATAAATATAACTATTCAATTAAATTAGCTAAAGATTCTGCATATCATTATGGAATTGCTAGAACGGAAACTTTTAAAAGTTATATTGGTGGTGTATTTATTCTCCCTGATGCGAAAGATTTAAATACCAAAATTGTCACAACTACAGGAATTATTACTATCTCCCCAAACCCCATTTTGGAAAAACCAGAAATTAAAACTATCTCAATTTTATGTGTCAAGGATCAACCGGGTAATTTTATTCCCTCTCAACCAAGTTTTAAAAATGGTATTGCTACCTGTGGTGCAGGAACGACACAAGTTAAAAGATAAATCCACCTAACATAATAGTAAGAGAATTATGAAAGTACAATATTCGACCAAATTAATCCCACATCTCATCAAAAAGAATCATGATCATGGGTTTACGATAATTGAACTCTTGGTAGTAATGATTGTTATTGGAATTTTATCTGCTATAGCCTTACCATCTTTTGTAAATTGTGCGAATAAATCCAAAACATCAGAAGTAAAGACTTATGTCGGTTCTATGAACCGTGGACAACAAGCTTATTTTTTGGAATCAGAAGACAGTAAATTTTCTAATTCTGTAAATCAATTAGGTATTGGTATTAGGGAAGAAACCAATTATTATCGTTATTCTACAAAAGCTTCTACAAATACTGCGTTTAGTTATGGAATTGCCAAAATAGAATATATAGAGAATAATTGGTTTGATAAAAAGCCTGTAAAAAGTGTTGTTGGTGGTGTGTTTGTTGTTCCTGCTTCCCAACAAGAAGAAATTACCACAGTATCAATTTTATGTATTAACGATAAACCTGGTAATATTATTCCCCCGCAACCTATTTTAAAAAATGGTGTTCCTACCTGTGCTATGGGAACTATGGAAGTTAAGTAAAGTTATCTTGTAAAATTATCTTGTAAAATCAAACAACAACAACTATGAAAATAAAATATTCAACAAAATTAATTCAATATCTAATTCAAAGCCTAATAGTCATGATTGTTATTAGTGTTTTATCTATGATAGCGTTACAATATACTGTAAGTCAGGGTCGTACAAGACTAGCAATATCCTTCATGGCAAAATATCATGTTTATGTTATCAACCGTATTCAAGAAGAATATTTTTTAAAGCACAAAAAATTTGCTAATTCCATAGAAGAATTAAAAAGTGGGATACAATTTGAGAATCCTGATTATGACTATTCAACTACAGCTACAAATGGTGTATCTTATAGTTATGGAATTACAAAGAAACAAGATAGTAGAAGTTTTATTGGGGCAGTTTTTAAGATTCCTGCTGCTAATAAATCAGAAATTACAACCATTGCCATTTTATGTAAGAACGAACAATCTGGTAATATTATTCCCCCACAATCTATTTTAAAAAAAGGTTTTCCTATATGTCGCGCAGGAACTACAGAAGTTAAGTAAATTGCTAATAAGATACGCCAGATTGCAGATCAATGATGTACAAAATCTAAATTGAAAATTATACACAAATCCAGTTTTACTCCTGACTCCTGAATTCTACTGTAAATTAATGATATGTTGAAAACTAACAAACCGATATTGAATTTAAAATTAATCCCTCGCTTATTGCTATGGTTAGGAATTACAAATGGTATCTTGATGGCTGTTGTTATCTACAATCCTCATCTACTTAAACCGTTGATTCAAGCTGGTATTCCCTTAACAAACTTGTGTGGGATACCCGTTTTAGGTGATGCAGTTCGGGCTGCTAATACACCACAAATTACTGTCCAAGAACTGAGGCAATTAATAGATAATAAAGACCCTAAGTTGCTATTGATTGATGTTCGTAGTCTTGAAGAATATGAATATACCCACATACCAGGAGCAATATTTGTACCGCTAACAGAGATTGAACAGGGTAGGGGAATTAATAAAATTCAAGCACTGATAACAGGAAATAGATTAATTACTTATTGTGCTGTTGGTAAAAGGTCTAACAAAGCTCTAGAATTGTTAAAAAAGGCAGGAATTGAAGGTACAAATGTTAAGGGTGGGATTCATGAATGGAGAGAAAAAATTGATCCGTCAATGCCAGAAATATAAGGTTAAATATAAAAATGGAATATAAATCACTTGTTATTTTTTTCAGCATAGCTTTATTTGGGATATTAGAAACTGTTTTCCCATTTTTTCAATATCGACAAAGTGGGCTAAAAATATTTTCTACTAATTTGATTTTAGGTTTAATCAATGCTTTAGCGGTGAATTTGACTATAGCATGGTTTTTAAAATGGGTTTGGCAACAGAAGCTATGGCTAGGATTTTTTCATGACATAAATTTACCCTGGGTAAGCTTGATTTTATCTTTTCTCTTACTTGATTTATATATGTATGCTTGGCATCGATTTTTACATAATTGGCAGTTAGGCTGGCGCTTCCATTTGGTGCATCACACAGACTGTTGGATAAATATATCAACAGCATACCGCTTTCATACAATTGAAGTTATTGTATCTAATTTTCCAAAATTTCTTTTAATTTACATTTTTGGGATTCAAACCAGTTATTTATTAATTTATGAATCTCTATTTGCAATATCATTAGTATTTCATCATAGTAATTTGGCGTTGCCTTTAAAATGGGATAAATTTCTCAGCTATGTGATTGTCACACCAAATTACCATCGCGCCCATCATTCGCAACTTATCCAAGCTACTAATAGTAATTATTCCAGTCTTTTGACTATATGGGATATGCTTTTCCAAACTCGTTATTATCCGCGATTTCCAGGAGCTATACAACTGGGATTACCACAAGAAAATAGAGATTTTAATTTTATTAATTTATGGAAATTGCCATTTGTCAAGAGATAGACCTCCGAATTCTTTAAGAAGTTGGAAACCTGGGTAATTCTGAAAATTGCAAGTATAATTTTAGGAAGATTAAATTTTGTAACTACTTACGTAATTTCCGTAAATTTTCGGTAGTATATTCTCAAGTGATATGTATTAATCATAATTGGTAATTAGCTCCTCCTCTCAAATTTCGGGTTATCAAGTGGCAGTCTACCTAAATCGTCAAAAAATTTACATCACAGGTTAAAATTTCAGCAATGGTCAAGGCAATTGGTATTGATTTAGGAACGACTAACTCGGTCGCTGCTTTTAAATTGGTAGAAGTAGAAGTAGTGACAGCCAACGATAATACGCCCCCAGAACGGAAACTCACTCGTTCTGTGGTTGCTGAAGACCAAGGTAAATTTTTGGTAGGAGATCAAGCTTACAACCAGCTACGCCATGACCCAGAAAATGTAATTATTTCCATCAAACGCCTGATGGGTAGGGGTTTTGGTGACTCAGCGGTGCAGAAACAAAAATCGGAATTTGGTTATAAAATTGCCCAACCGACTCAGGGAACAAACAACAGTATTGCGGTGTGGGTAGGAGGTCAAGAATACCAACCAGAGGATATTTCGGCGGAAATTCTCAAAAAAGTGGTGCAGAATGCCCAGGCGTATTTTCAAGCGATTGGTAAGGCTGGGGAGATAATAGACCAAGCTGTAATTACCATTCCTGCCTATTTTAATGATAAACAACGCTACGCCACCCGCACTGCGGCGCTGAAAGCCGGAATTACACCCTTGGAACTGTTGCCAGAACCAACGGCCGCAGCTATATCCTACGGGTTTTCACCTAATAGCGACGATGTGAAGACGATTTTAGTCTATGACTTTGGCGGTGGCACTTTTGACGCTTCAGTAATTACCGCAGGTGGAACTTCATTTATTGAACAGGGGAAAGCGGGAGATTTGTGGCTGGGAGGGGATGACATCGACTCACGGCTGATTAAGTTTGTAAAAGAGCAAGTGGCACAGCAAGAAAAAATCAGTGATATTGAAGGCTTAATTGCCAAAATGCCCTATTATCAACGGGTGCGCTTTCATGCTGATTTGAAGATTGCGGTAGAAAGGGCAAAGGTTGAATTAAGTAGTTCTACAGTGGCGCGGATTATTCCTGTTACTCAATTACTAGATGAGTTGGGAATAGCTATTCCCATTGAGGTAGAAATCACCCGCGAACAATTTGAAGGGATGATTAATGATTTTGTAGAGCGATCGCTGCAAATTTGCCGCCAAGCTTTAGAATATGCTGAATATCAACCAGAAATGGTAGATGTGGTCCTGTTGGTGGGCGGTTCTTCCCAAATTCCTCTGGTACAAAGCAAACTTAAACAGGCTTTTGGTGCTAATAAAGTTGTGGTGCATCAGAGGCCGATGTATGCAGTGGCTGAAGGTGCAGCTATTGTGGCAGCTGGACAAACAGATAAAGTCACAACGGTATCCCGTGATTATTTTATTCAATTAGCTGATGGCAAATATAAAGTAATTAGCCAGGGTGATATTTTGCCAGTAACGACACCATTTTACACTTTTAAAACAGTGGCTGAAGGACAAAGGCTGATTCATTTTCAGTTCTTCAGTCCGGATAAAGTTAAAGAACAATTAGATGGTGTCAAAGATGATGAAAGAATTGGGGAAATGTGGTTAGGTTTAGATGAAAAGTATCCAGCGGGAACGGAAATTCAAGTGAATTTAGAGTTGGATGAACAAAACAACGATTTGCGAATGACAGCAACTTTGAAAAATGACCCTTATGTCAGGGTGAGTTGTATTTTTTCTCGTGGTCGTGCGGATGAGAAAATATATCAGGAATTAGAGGCAGCAATAGAAGAAATCAATCATCAAAATTTAACTGCATTTGGTGTGGAAGAAGCCCTCAAATTAGCAGTACCAGTTGTGCAGTCAGCCAACCAAATTATTAATCCTATCACAGGAGAAGAACGCAGCGATTTACGGGATATTGCTGGAGAAAACTTGAAAAAATTTCAAATCAATATGTCTTCAGAACGGCTAGAAGCTGAATCTTTAGTAACTGAATGCGATCGCATTCTGAAACTTTGTGATTTTATGCTTCTCAAGCCACAGCAAGAACGATTGCAAAATCTAAGTGAAGAATTGCAATCTGCGATTGACACTAATAACTTTTCTGGGATGCAGTATCATGCTGAAGAAGCTAGACGGGAACTGAATAAACTACCTGAAGAAGTACAGGTAATTCAAGCTTGTATTCTGGCAATTCAACAAGCCAGAGTAATAGCACCTACCGCAGCAAATGCGTTGTCTGATAAACTCTCTCGGCTGTTGATGGCAATAAAACATGGTGATATCAGTGAAGCCGAACGTTTGTTAATTGAACTGCAACCAGAGGTACAACATTGGCTCACTCAAAACTTACCCAGTAATAGTATTGTTACAGGACTAACACGATGAATATGAAACTTAACTGTCCTGTATGTGGATATAAAGAAATTGAGGGTAAAACTTGCCCTAATTGTGATACTGACCTTTCTCTGATTCGCACACTCCAAGAGTTAGCCCCGGTAGAAAAAACATCAATCCAAAAAAAAATTAGTAATTGGAGTTTGTTAGTAGCTTTGTTGATGCTAATTATCGGCATTGGCTTGGGAGCAGTAGGCAGTTTTATCCTCATCAAAGGTCAATATAATGCAGCTATTTATGCTCCTAATTCAACAATAGTTAATAGCACTGAAACAAATACCCAAGAGGCAAATATATATATTGTTCAACCGGGAGATAACTTGGGTTTAATTGCTGAAAAAATTTGCGGAAAGGCCAGTGCTTGGAGAAGCATAGCACAAGCTAATCCCCGCCTAGCAAATCGGCGAAACTACTTTATCGATGTGGGAGAAAAGTTAAAGGTTCCCAAGTGTCAGGAGAAGAATTTATGAGTATCCTTGATAGCCTAAAGGAAGCAAGTCAGAAAGCCGCACAACAAGCCCAAAAAAAGCAACTACGAGAAGCTGTCACCACTGCGGAAACGGCATTGAATCTTTGGGCAAAAAAAACCAGTCTTTGGGAACGTTTACTTGGTAAATTATTAATTGGTAATCTGGTAGACACGCTGGAACAACAACTAGTAGAATGGCGTAAAAAAGTTGCCCAAGCAGATAAACTTGCTGCTCAAGCCCAAGTAATTCTAAAAGATGATCCTGGTGATCCTTTAGAAACTCGATTTCTCACCAGTGCGATCGCTCTTTATCGTCTCCATACCCAAATCATCTCTGATGAGTCAATATCACAAGTAATTGAAGAATGCAAACAGGTCTTAAAACAGCGACAACAATTTCAATTATTATTAACACAGGCAAAATCCCAAGCCGAGAATCTTTTTTTTAAAAATGCGATCGCTATTTACAAATATGCGGAAACATTATACCCTACTGGAACTATAAAACAAGCTATTTCCGATGCTCAAACCCAAGTTTTCCAGGAAGAAATTTATAACTCTGCCCTCCAAAAAGCACAGCAAGCTGAATCTAAAGGTAAGTTACGGGTAGCGATCGCTCTCTTAGATTCTGCTTTGAGTAATTTTCCTCGCACTGACGGATTTGATTTACTCCAAAAACTCAAATCAAAAGTTAAAGCCCAAGAATTATTTTTTCAAGGTTTAGCAGCCGAAAAAGCTGGTGATTTCCCAGTAGCTCAATCTTTATATGAAAGTGCAAAATCCCTGTTACAAAATCCTACAGATTGCCAAATTCGCTTAGGTTTGGTAGCTATTAAAATGCAAGATTGGGCAAATGCACTATCTCATTTACAGAATTTATCAGGAGAACAAGCAGCTTATCTCCGGGGGTTTGCATTAGCTCAACAAGGAAATTTACAGTCAGCATATCGGGAATGGCAAGTAGTATCTGCCTTAGCTATCACTGAACAGCGAGAAATTCTTAAACGTATTTCTCAACATCAACGTTTACTATCTTTGCAAAATATTGAACAATTAGTGAATGCAAAAAATTTAGAACAAGCTCAAACAGCAAGTAGAAAATTTATTCAAAAATTTGGTGCTAATGCTTTGGTAGAAGGCAATCTGACGGAATATATTGAACCCAGTATAGAAGCCGCAGTTTGGGAAAATTCAGACTGGACAAATATTGCCAATCACACTAAAAATAGCTGGATTCTTAATCCTAACATGACCACATTACATAATTGGACAATAGCAACATATTATCATACTCAAAGTAATCCTGAGCAACTGTTTGATTTAATTATTGCTTTATCTACATCCTTAGCAAATTTAACCGCAGATTCTAGCCTGAAAGATGTTCCTTGGCTGGTAAATAAAGCTGTCGATTTTAATTCTGTATCTTTAGAATTAAAACGGCGTTTAGAAGCAGCAATTGAGAATATAAAAAATATCAATCTTGAAGATTATTTAAATTTGCGCGATCTCTATCGATGGGAATTAGTCTCTCTCAGGTTTATGGGAGAACCAGCCAACTCAGGAATGCAAATCAATGATGTATTTATCACTCCTGGTTGTTATCGTCAATTTCTTTCACAATGGCAAAATAATCTAGGAGATAAAATACATTCTAGTCAAAAAATCCTCAGTTCCCTTTATACTTCTTGGGGATTAGCTGTAGCCGCTTGTTTAGAAGGAGATAGCCCCAGAGCGATTCAAATAAAACCCGTAACCAACCCAACTCTTGAAATTGAAAAATTTGCTCAGAATTTTGTCGCTTATCATGAAGGTTGTTATCAGCTACAACAACAAGAATGGCGCAAAGCAATTATTACCTTGCAGTCAGCAAAGGCAGAAATTAAATATAATCAGAATTGGCAACAAGAAATTGACAGACTTTGTGGTTTGCAGCGTCAAGCCATATCAGAATTTAAAGAAAATTTAGAATTTGCTGAGTTTTGGTATGATATTGTAGATAGTAAATCGGCTAGAAGTTATTTTGCTGAGTACAAATCAGAAGACATCAGACAACAACTTCTTGATGAGCAAATTTCCTTAATCCAAGCTTTAGGAAAACTCCAAGAACTTAAAAATATTGATAGTAGTAATCCTATTGTCATTGATATGATAGAAAACGTTGAGCTTTCCCAGGAACTAAAAGAGATTAATCGGCTGTTCCAAACTCAAAAGTATGAGGAAATGCTTAGTAAAGCTAAACTTTCTACGCGTGATAGAATTCGCTATATTGTAGCTGATTTTTTTCTAGATATGTTAGTTAAGGGTATTAAAGAAGAGCGTTTGCATGACCCACAATTAATGTTACAACTAGGACGTTGGGCTTATGAAATCTGCCCTCATGAACCGGCATTTCAAGAAATTTACCGGAGTCTAAAATTATGTTGATATGGCAAACATTTTAACTTTTGGCTCATTATAGCGTTTCCCAGTCTAATGAAGTACACGCCAATTTGTTCCCTGTTCCCTGTTCCCTGTTCCCTGTTGCCTAAAACTAAACAACTTTGTACCTCACGAGCATGGTAACTGCTATATCTTTATATTATGGAAAAGAACCCTTACGATATTTTAGGTATATCTCAAGCGGCATCGAAAGCAGAGATTACCAAAGCTGTGGCTGTAGCTATGAAGTGCAAACAATACCCAGTAGATGTTATTGCTAAAGCGCAGAAAAGCTTAATGAAGTCAGATGAAAGGATTATTGCTGACTATTTGCGTCCGATATTGCCAACTATTAAGCAATTCAAGTATAGTGATTTATCAGCTTTGAGTGAACTAGCACCTACCCTAAGTTTATTATCAGAATTTGACGGCTTAGATGATGCGATGGCACAAGCTACCCAACAAGCAACGTTAGAACGAGTACCTTTACCCATCCCTTTATCACAATTATTTACCGAAGGGGTAACGGCTTGTAAAGAGGGACGTTATCCCAAAGCAATAAAATACCTAGAAGACTACTGCCACAGCTGTAAAGAACGCAATAGCCAAAATTATCTAAAAGCTACAATCTGTTTGATTAAAGCTTATCAAATGGGTGGACAATTACACAGAGCCATAGCCCTTTGTCAGTCCTTGATTAATCACAATCATCCCCAAGTCAACACTTGGGCTAAGAAAATCTTAGCAATATTATCTAAAGAGAATTCCCGTGTCTGACTTACCCCAAAACTATTTTATCAACCAAGAGTTACGCGATTTACTCATCCAAAAACTTGGTATTCTCGAAAAAGAAAATGTTGTCTTACAGCAATCTTTAAGAGAACAGGAAATTCAAAGCACAGCACAAACCGAAGATTTATTTTTAGAACTTTTGGAAGTAACTGATGCGCTAGAAGCCTTACTAGACTATCTGAAAAACAACCCTAACCCCAGCCCAGAATTTATAGAACGCTTACCTCGTTCTGTAGCCGCAGTGAATCGTAAATTTCTCAGCGTATTAGGAAAACGTCAAGTTATACCTATAGAATTGGTAAGTACAGAACCAGATTTTAACTTGTGTCGTGTAATTGATCGGGAAGAAAGAACTGATGTACCAGACCAAACAATTACTAAAGTAGTCCGTCGTGGTTTTCGGTGGGGGGAGAAAATTCTGCGTCCCACAGAAGTAATTACCGCTAAAGCAAAATCAACTTTAGATGGTAATATTGACGAAACGTAAGAATTCAGAAGTTAGGAGTCAGAATATTTGCCAGTCAAGAATTTCGCGAATATTATATTTTGTTTCAGTCATCACCCCAATAGCCTACCGGAAAGTTTATTATGAAGTCTGGATTCTCAATTCTGAATCCTTACGAAGAAACTATAAATTAATCTTTAGATTATTTGTATGTGTTAGTACAAAACCCAAATTACTAATAATTCTACCTTGGGAGAAATTGAGTCACAATAGTCAAGATAGTTCCAATTTTAAACTGGCTGAAAAATTGTATGAATCCTCACGAAAGTGATATTAAAGAAACTTCCACATCTTCAAAAACATGGCGTGGTTGGCAAGAAAATCTGACTTTAATAGCGATCGCACTGACTTTAGCATTGCTGATCAGAACATTTATCGCCGAACCTCGCTTGATACCATCAGAATCGATGTACCCTACCTTACACACAGGCGATCGCTTGGTAGTAGAAAAAGTCTCCTACCGTTTTCACCCTCCCAAAACTGGCGATATCGTCGTTTTTCAAACACCACCAGAATTACAACGTCGTGGATATGACAAAAATCAAGCCTTTATCAAGCGCGTTATTGGTCGGCCAGGTGAAGTAATTAGTGTAGCTAATGGTAAAGTTTACCTCAACGGCCAATCTATACAAGAAGACTACATCGCCGAACCACCAAATCAGCCATTTCCACCCGTAAAAATCCCAGAAGATGTATTTTTCGTGATGGGAGACAACCGCAACGATAGTAATGACTCCCGATACTGGGGCTTTTTACCCCGCAAAAATCTCATCGGTCATGCTACTTTTCGCTTCTGGCCTTTAGACCGTATTGGGTTAATTTAGTGATTGAGGACTGGGGACTGGGGATTGGGGACTGGGGACTAGGGATTGGGGATTGGGGATTGGGGATTGGGGATTGGGGACTGGGGAAGGGGAAGAAGCAGGGGAGCAGGGAACAGGGAGCAGGGGGAAGTTATTTGTATTTTTCCCAATTACCAATAGACCTCTCCGGAAATATGGTAGAGACGTTCCGCCGGAACGTCTCTACAAGGGTTTCAAACCACGCACATTTAATTACCGGAGATGTCTAATAACCAATTACCAATTACCAATTACTAAAACCGCAGATAATACATTAACTGAGCGATCGCCTCACCAGACAATCCCAGCCGTTGCTGAAATTCAACCAAGTTATGGTAAGAACCAGCAGTGAGGCGATTCTGCACCACTGCCTCGGCTAGAGATAAATCTATACAAGGAATTTTTGCCAGAGTCTCTACTGTCGCTGTATTTGGATTTACTTGCGTGGTATTAGCTAGAGATTCGTCATCATAGTAACTAAAATTTAGCAGTGACTTCAGTGGTTCCAATCGCTGTACAGGAACACTCAAAGCCGCTGCAATATCCTCGATACAGTAAAATTTAACACCTGAGCGTGATAGTTCGACTAGCGATCGCCCTTGGTGAATAGACAACCCCGGTAAACGCAGCCAATCATCCACAGTTGCTTGATTGGCATCAATACGCATACCCAGTTGTGTCGCCATCTGAATTTCTTCCCCAGATTGTAGACGATAGTAGGGATCATTTAGCAGCTTGGCTCGGAGTTTTTGCAATCTGAGATTTAAAGGTAGCCAGTTTGTCATGGTATTAATTACATCAAGAAATCTGGTCTAACATCTGACGGCGCTTTTGCTCAAATTCATACTCAGAAATTAAGCCATCTTGGCGCAGAGCATCTAACTCACGCAGGGCATTAGCTACAGATTCTACTTGATTACTTACCTGTGCTGAAACCTTCACTGTTGACTTACCAAAATTAAAGTTTCGGTCAAAAGCCTCTTCATCTTGCGCTAAATACCAAACCCCTTCTATAGCACTAGCTACTTTAGGAATTGGTGTCCAAGATAACAATACATACAAAATTCCCCATAATGGCTGTCCTAAGTAAAATTTATGTAATCCTGAAATTGTTAGTGTGCCAGAAAGGGCTAAAATAGCAGCAATGCTTCGACTTTTCCGTTTGGTTAACATCATCCTTCTAAATCTCCAAATACTACAATTCCCACAATCAAACAGCTATAATAGGAAATTACTTAGATCAATTCAGCATGGTAAAATATAGCTCCAAAAACACATATCTTAATCTATTGTATTAATCTATTGTATGAATTTAGCTCCTAGCGATCAGCCACCCTTGATCAGCTAGATAATTTCCCAAAACCTAACTAACTACAGATAGGATAATTTAACTCTTGTCTTGGTACTGCATTGATTCGGCTAAGTTAACGAAAAGAAAAAATCCGCATTTCACTTTGATGCTATCCTCAGGCTTTTATTGGCAAATAGTACAAATATGTCACAAAACTCCCTACCATCGGAAATACTTGATTTACTTGTTGACCCTTATGCTGTTTTGGGAGTTTCTGTGAATGCTGATGAGCGTCAGATTCTTAAACGCTATCATGCTCTAGCCAAGCTCCTCCATCCAGATAATTATATAAATATAGATAAGCCAGATAAAGAGTTAGCAGGAGTAATATTAACTCGTTTGATTAATCCAGCCTACCAGGAATTAAAGCAGGAGAAAAAACGAAACAACGTAGTAGGAATGCTCCGCTCAAAAGCATCAGGCTTGAATAATCAAGCAGTTTTGAGTCTTCAAAATGCCCTTAATCTGGATATCATGTCAATTTCTGCACAAGAAGCGGAGTTGTTTTATGAAAAAGCTACTGCTTCTTACGCATCAGCCCAATATAAGTCACTCACGCAATTTCATCATGTGACTAAACGGATGAGTAAACTCAATTTGCTTTACTTATCCTTGCAGAAAAATGATTTATTTGAAACACAAACATTGACAGATGAATCTACTTCCATTGTCCCTGTTCCAGAAGTTCCAGTAACTGAACTAAAATTATCTGAAGAAAACAATTCTCAATCTACGCTGATAAACTACGCTCAACGTCACTATGAGCGAGCCGTTCAGTATCACCAACAAGCGCAATGGGCATTAGCCGTAAAAGAACTGCGTGATGCCATCAAGCTAGAGCCAAATAACAGTGACCATTACGCTTTACTAGGAATTGTACATTTTCAACAGAACTTCCCCGGAATGGCTAAAGTTTATATCCGTCAAGCATTAAAACTGAACCCTAAGCACCCACTAGCTCTGAAATATGTGGAAAAACTGAAAATCCAACATAACGAAAATTCTCATCCTAAATCAATGGCAAAAGCTTTGGGTATTGCTGCTTTATTAGGTCGGTTTTTATCTGGTAAAGATTGAATCCATTGATGGAAAATTTAGGTATTCAGACGCAAGTTTATGTCTGACCAAAGAGTGACATCCCAAATATACCTCATTTAGATTAAATATGCTGGGAAGATTGACAATATTAGATTTATAATTGAGATGGAATAAATTTTCATATCTTCTAATGACATTACAAGAATGGCAAAAACAAGTATTGAAATTACCAATGAGTCAACGGTGGTAATGGATAGCAACTTTATTGCAATCAATACAACAAGAAACTCAATCAGTATCTATCATATAGGAATCCGATTTGATTACTGAAAATACCTGTGTAGGCAGGCAAGAGGCAAAAGGATTTTAGGAAATTAAGGTATACCGATTTTTGTATGGCTACGCCGCGTCAGCTATCAAAAATCACATAGGAGTCCTATATAATGACTTATGATTAGTAATTACAAACTACTGCAATCTCTTAATTATGAATCAGTCAAATGATAGTGGAATACTTGAACAGTTTGTCAACACAGTGATGGTGGTCAAAACGGGGAATCAACAACAGTCTCTAAGTACATCAATAGCTACTACACAAGAACTAGATATCAAGGCAGTTTTAGTTTATAAACTAGGGACTATTCTGCAAATAGGAGTGATGATTCTTGTGTTGCTAGGAATGGAAAAATTAGTAATGTTGATTGATAATAATTCTTCTTTTCCCAGTTGGTTCAGCACTTTAGTGACGGCATTATTTTTTGGTTTATTAAGTATTCGTTCCCGCATTTTTTCGCTTTTAGATAATACCCGTTCTCGAACAACTTATGATCAGGTAATTAGACCTAGATGGTCGCCACCACCTTTAGCATTTCCCATAGTTTGGATGATAATTGCCGTTTTGCGGGTTATTTCTTCTGTATTAGTGTGGCAAGAAATGAATCACCAATTTTTAGTGCTGCCTTTAATTCTATTTGTGGTACATCTGGCTTTAGGTGATACTTGGAATACAATTTTTACCGTAGAACGAAGATTAGGTGCTGCTGTTCCTGTGGTGATTTTAGGTCCTTGGTTATCGGCAATTATTGTCACAGTAATTTATTGGCAAACTGTTCCTTTAGCGGGAATGATTTTATCTTTTTCTTGTGTGTGGTTAACAGTAGCTTCTGTATTGGTGTTCAGAATTTGGCAGTTAAACGGATCTGAGCCATTGTATCCCTTGAAACTTGCATCTGTGGAGAAATAAATAATCAAAATTCACCTTAACAGGAAAGCAATAACCGCATTTAACATACATGAAAAACGGTAGGGAAGAATTAATTCTCTACCACTAATAATACCAGTTAACACCGATAATCACGCTCCATATCACCACAGAAAGAAACAGCAACTTTGTAGCCAATGCGAAGTCCATATAGTCTGGCTAATGGGTTTTTATTCCGTAAATAATGCGCTGATTCTATTCCTGTTTTATTAATAGCATATTCACCTGTTTCTATATCAATAATGAGCATTTTACCGATATTTTCTTAGGTTTCGATTTGTTGGCGAATGCTATTTTAATATAATTCTTTGGTACGTTTGGCAACTTCTTCTCTGCTGAGGAGAATGGGTTGCATTTTATTTCATCCTTTTGTTGTGATTATGTTTATTATATACGAATAATATTTGAATTAATAATGCGATCGCACCATCAGCTAACTAAAAGCGATACCTTCGGTAAGCTACCGCTAACGCACATCTTCACCATTAACTAGGAGCGATTCCTACGGAGTGCTTCGCTATCGCACTATCTCCACTATTAGCTAATTAAATCATCAGCTAATTCCTCTTCCATATTGAACTCAACTCGACTTTGCAAAACTATGTCTTCAATTACTTGAATACCCCTCTGAGATTCCAAGACTTTATTAAAACGAAGTATTAATTCGGGAATATTTATCACTTCTTCTACACATTCCATATATTTCTTAATAATAGCCTTGATTTGATATCTTGTCCGTGCTTGTTCCTCAATTTTATTGAGCAAATATTCAACTTCTTGCTCAGTTTTAATCACAAAAGTAACTGGATATTTTTGTACTTTATCAATATCTAAAAAGTATTTTCCAGCATCTATAGTTTCTGTTACTTGAAAAAACCGACCTAAAGGCTTCATCACAAAATCTATACCACCATCATTTGCATTTGTGCGTCCAGTTTTATATAAAATCAAATGCTCAATATTTAATTCATCCCGCGACCAACCCCAGTATATTTTTTGTTCAGCATAATACTGTTTTAAAATTGCATAACTAACAATCTCAAATACTCTAGCATCTATATTTGGCTTTAATAAACTTCTAATGAATTCAATCGCTGTTTCAGATGATTGATCTTGAATTTCTATCAGTTTCTGACAATAAATCATAAATTCATTGAATGAGTTCATTCTTGCTAGAATATAACCATCAATAATATCTCTAACAGATTCAGCAATATTGATGATTTGATTATCAATTTGAATTTTTAAAAGATTTTCATTAATCCAATATCTATTTGTTGCTGAATTTCTTATTATTGGTAAATAAGGTGATGTACGGAAATATCTTTTAAATTCTTCATTTAAACGATGATTCAAAGCATGATTTTGAAGTTTACTTCCAAAAGGTAGTTCTCTCTGTCTCATTAAAAGCGCAGTATATTGTGCGCCTTCATAATCTTCATATCCATTCTTAATATGAAATTCTTTTTGCAAATAATCTTCTATTAAAACATAGATAGCATAATGATTAGCAAAACTAGCTCTTGATTTTGATCCACGATTTGCAGCCTTGGTTTTAATATTGATATACTGTAATAATTGACTGTTACTCAGAATATTATCTCCATAATCAGGAAAATACTTATTAAGGATAGTTATTATTGTTTGCGTAAAATCATGCTGTGGTATTTGCATCAAAAATACTTCCTTGTATAAAATCCAAATCTATTTTTTTACCATTTTTATTGGTGATATTATGGTTTTTCTGAAGTGATGAAAGTTTTTCTCCTTTATATTCTTGTAATTCTAAAACTCGCCTTAAACCGATTTTTAGATATTCTTCTTGCATTTCAATACTGATAGATTTTCTGCCTAAACGTTTAGCAACCGCAGCAGTTGTAAAAGTTCCAGCAAAGGGATCAAGTATTAAACTTCCTTCATTACTACTTGCTAAAATAATTCTCTCTAGTAATGACTCTGGTTTTTGGGAAGGATGGTTTTCATATTCTTCCATGCGATATCTCACACGGGGAAAATACCAAGCATTACCGGGTACTTTTTCCGTATTGTAGGGAGTTGGGACAGATTTTCTGTAATCTATTAATTTACGTTGTGCGCCCGTTTTTGCTTCAACTTTGATATCATCAGCATTAAATATATAATTGTTTTTATCTTTCACACAATGAAGAATAGGTTCATACATTGAACCAAAGTATTTTGTGGCCTGTACTCCAGAACTATCATAATGCCATATTATGCGACTGAGAATAGTTAATTTTTTTCTCAAGTAAATGTCAAAATAAGGCATTGCTTGGGTACTTGTCATCACATAAATTGTGCCATTTGGTTTGACAATGCGAATACACTCATCAAGCCATTGATATGACCAATTTATATATTGTTCTTCCGATTCCCATTTATCATGGAAATTACCAAATTTCTTACCTATGTTATAGGGAGGATCAATAAAAATTAAGTCTACTGATTCTGAAGCAATATGATTTGATAAAATGCTAATAGCATCACCGTGAAAAATGGTGTGTTGTTTATTTTCATAGCGTTCAATCATTATTTTTAATGAGTAGACAAAATTTTGACTGAGTAGATAAGTATTATGTATATAAATTCTACACCTTTTTGAATCATAGTATCTGTTAATTTTTCATGAGCGATACCTCTGGTAAGCTATCTCTGTCCTTTTCTAAGCAACCGCACTTCTTCCACATTAACTAAGAGCGATTCCTACGGAGTGCTTCGCTATCGCACTACCTCCACCATTAACCAAAAAAGAGCGATCCCTTTGGTAAGGTACGCTAACGCAAAATCTCCACCAAGTAATTTATTATTTTGTTGCATAATAACAAGGAACTCGGAATTCATTATCTACATCTAATACAATAGATTCTCTTATTTGATTAAACAAATTAGTACCTATTTCTGTTTGAGTATTATTTACTGGCTGATTAAAGTCTTCTCTAGGAATTGTTCGTATTATTATCTCAATTTCTCCTCTCGAAGCTATTGGACTTTCTGCAAGGTTTATTTCTAAGAGACTGTTTGTAAAGGACTATAAAGCAAGAGATTGAGGTTTTGTTAACCTTCTTAACATGAGCCGAATCATCACTGTATAGATCATAGACTCGCTAGTTTCGGGTAACAATTCATAGTCTTTGCTCGAAAATTTATTATACAAATCTCAGACCATATCATTACTCAGTTTATTTCAACTTTGATTTTTTCCCTTCCTCCTCTCTGCGCCTCTGCGTGAGAAAAAAACAAAAAAAACGGTAGAGAACCGAAATCCTCCACCGCTTAATTAACAATTAAAAAATCCTAACTACGACTCAATAACCTGGGGTAATAACTCCCGACGCTGTTGAGCAGTAACTTGGACAACACCATTTTCATCAACATCAACAAAAGCAATATCACCGTCTTTGATACGTCCAGACAGAATTTCTTCAGCCAAACTATCTTCTAACAAGCGCATAATTGCCCGACGTAATGGCCTTGCACCGTAACTAGGACTGTAACCCTCAGTAATGAGGCGGTCCTTGAAGCGATCGCTCACTTCTAAAGTAATGCCTTTTTCTGTCAAGCGACCAAACACTTCCCTCAGCATGATTTCGGCGATTTGGGTAACTTCAGCCTTATTCAACTGACGGAAGACGATAATCTCATCCAGACGGTTCAAGAACTCAGGACGGAAGTATTGCTTCAGTTCCTCATTCACCAAAGAACGAATCCGGTTGTATTGAGATTCTGTTTGATCTTCAGCAAACTCGAAACCAATACCGCTACCGCCTTTTTCAATTACCTTAGAACCAATGTTGGAAGTCAAAATCAGCAAGGTGTTCTTAAAGTCCACCGTGCGACCTTTCGCGTCAGTTAACCGACCATCTTCCAAAATTTGCAGCAGCATATTGAACACATCGGGGTGTGCTTTTTCGATTTCGTCAAACAGCACCACGGTGTAAGGACGACGGCGTACAGCTTCTGTTAACTGACCACCTTCGTTGTAACCGACATAACCTGGAGGTGAACCAATCAACTTACTGACGGTGTGACGCTCCATGTACTCGGACATATCCAAGCGAATCATTGCTTCTTCAGAACCGAAGAAGTAAGAAGCCAAGGATTTTGCCAACTCAGTTTTACCAACCCCAGTTGGACCTGAGAAGACAAAACTCGCAATTGGTCGATTGGGATTCTTCAAACCAACACGAGCGCGACGAATAGCGCGGGAAACAGCCTTCACAGCATCATCTTGACCGATGAGGCGCTGATGCAAGGTGTCTTCCATGTGCAGCAACTTCTCAGATTCGGACTCAGTGAGTTTGTTCACTGGTACACCAGTCCAAGAAGCGACAATGTGAGCGATATCTTCTTCTGTAACTACAGGTTCTAGACCATCACCACCAGCTGCGTTGGTTTTAGTTTGAGCAATGGTGCGGATTTCCGCTTTGATTTCCATTTCTCTGTCCCGCAGTTCACCGGCTCTGTCAAAGTCCTGAGAACGAACAGCATCATCTTTTTCTTTTAAGATTTGCCGCAGTTCCTTGTCTAACTCTTTTGCTGCTGGGGGTAGCTGGGAGTTAATCAAGCGGACGCGAGAACCGGCTTCGTCGATCAAGTCGATGGCTTTATCTGGTAAATAGCGATCGCTAATATATCGATCAGACAATTTTGCAGCCGCGACTAAAGCTTCATCGGAGATTTTTAACTTGTGGTGTTGCTCGTAGCGATCGCGCAAACCATATAAAATTTCTATTGTTTCATCAACAGAAGGTTCACCCACCATCACAGGCTGGAAGCGTCTTTCCAACGCTGCATCCCGTTCAATGTGCTTGCGGTACTCATCCAAAGTGGTTGCGCCGATACACTGCAACTCACCCCGCGCCAAAGCTGGCTTGAGGATATTCGCCGCATCAATAGCCCCTTCAGCCGCACCTGCACCGATTAAGGTGTGAACTTCGTCAATTACCAGGATGACATTACCCGCCGAGCGGATCTCATCCATGATTTTTTTTAGGCGTTCTTCAAATTCACCCCGATACTTGGTTCCTGCTACCAGCAACCCAATATCGAGAGTGACAACACGCTTATCTTCCAGGATGTCGGGGACATCTTTGTTAGCGATGCGGCTGGCTAAACCTTCAGCAATGGCTGTTTTACCAACCCCAGGTTCACCAATCAGCACTGGATTATTTTTAGTCCGGCGACCCAAAATTTGAATCACACGCTCAATTTCCTTGGCGCGTCCCACCACAGGATCGAGCTTGTTATCAACGGCCATTTGGGTCAAGTTAGAGCCAAATTCATCCAAAGTTGGGGTTTTAGTGCGACCCGAAGGACCGCCAGGAGTAACTTCCGCAGTTTCTCCCAACATCCGAATCACTTGGGTTCTCACCTTAGACAAATCTACACCCAGGTTTTCTAGCACCCTGGCTGCTACACCTTCCCCTTCGCGGATGAGGCCCAACAGCAGATGCTCGGTGCCAATGTAGTTATGCCCTAGTTGGCGTGCTTCTTCCAAGGATAGTTCTAAAACCCGCTTTGCCCGTGGCGTAAACGGAATTTCCACGGCCACAAAGCCGGAACCTCGGCCTATGATCTTTTCAACTTCAATTCGGGCATCTTTAAGATTGACACCCATTGACTTTAGAACCTTGGCGGCTACTCCTGTGCCTTCCCCAATCAGACCCAGGAGGATCTGCTCGGTTCCAACAAAGTTGTGACCTAAACGGCGGGCCTCTTCTTGGGCCAGCATGATTACCTTAATGGCTTTTTCTGTGAAGCGTTCAAACATGGCATTTTTCCCATCACCTGCGTCGTGCCGGTATGCTGATTTTAGCACAGGCTAAAATTTTGGATATCTGTATCAAGAAAATAGATATCCTTCAGCCATCAGACTCTTTGATGGGTTAATTGCTAAATTTTTATTACTTTTTGTGTAGCTAGTGTACTGAGGAGGTCGAATTTACCAGCTTTTCTGGGACTAATCACAAACAAGAGACCGCTAATGTTGAGATTTTGTTGATCCAATCCCAAATAGATATGAATATCACAAATACCACTACACTGTCAAGCAAAGATAACTTTGTATAAGAAATCTCAATAAATTCTAGGAAATAATTTTAAAATTTTGATATAAATGAAATAGGAAATCTATGAAGATTGTATTTTTTGTCAACAGTCTGGGGACTGGGGACAAGAGTTTATGAATTATTAATTATTAACGACCAAGAAGATTGTTGCAGGCGATCGCTAATAATACTATGCCAATCATCTAAATTTTTGAGAAAATTTGGCTGTTGTAAGTCAGAAAGCCACAGAATCAGAGCATCTTCATCATTATCTTTGTAATAATGCGGTCGTCTGCCAGCAGTTTTAAAGCCAAATTTTTGATATAGAGAGATTGCCCCCTGGTTAGAAGCTCGAACTTCGAGGGTAGCTCGCTCCAAACCGCGATCGCCAGCTGTCTTGAGTACAGAATACAACAAAGCCTGTCCCAAACCTTGACGGTGATATTGAGGATGAACCGCCAAAATTGTAATATGTGCTTCCTCTAAAATTGACCAAAAACAACCCATTCCCAGCAACCCGGAGCTAGAAAAGGGAGAAAATAAACCTAGAAAATGACTATTGGGACTTTCCAACTCTCGAAGGTAGCCTTCCATAGTCCACCAACCATCGAAACAGGCTTTATCAAGTTCCAGCAACTCACTTAAATGCTCTACAGTCAAGGATTGAATTTTTAAGTCTAATAATTTCACAGGACTAGGGACTAGGGACTGGGGACTGGGAAGAGAGCAGGGGGAGCAGGGGAGCAGAGGAAGAATATATTTATCTTTTGCCTGTTCCCTGTTCCCTGTTCCCTTCTTTCCCAATTACCAATTAACAGCAAAGCTGTAAACTGAGAATCGGGAGCTTAACTCACGCCCGTAATTTTAACAAGGACAGATTTTATTAGCTATGGTATCGACTCACCCTGTCGGGGTTCAACCTTCTGGCAATCAATATTTATCTCCCAGAGGCAGTGGTACAACTGTTTCTCCTAATCAAGAACTCTTACCTTTGAGTGCCAGAGTTAATCGTCATGATTTCCTGGAAATCGGTGGGTGTGATGTCACAACGCTGGTTCAGCAGTTTGGTTCACCCTTATATATCTTAGATGAAGAAACTCTGCGGACAGCTTGCCAACAATACCGGGATACATTCAAACAATACTACAAAGGTGAATCTCAAGTATTGTACGCTTCTAAGGCATGGAATTGTTTAGCAGTTTGTGCGGTTGTTGCCTCAGAAGGTTTAGGAATAGATGTAGTATCGGGTGGTGAACTTTACACAGCCATCAATGCGGGTGTTAGTCCAGATAAGATATACCTGCACGGGAATAATAAATCTCGTGAGGAGCTAATTTTAGCTATTGAGTCAGGTTGTACCATAGTCGTGGACAACTGGTACGAATTACAAACTTTGGTGAACATTGTAGAGACATTCCATGGAACGTCTCTACAAAAAATCCGGATTATGCTGCGGTTAACTCCGGGGATCGAATGCCATACCCATGAATATATCCGCACCGGACATTTAGATAGTAAATTTGGTTTTGACCCCAATGATTTAGATGAGGTGTTTGCTTTTGTCAGCAAACAACCAGGTTTAAACTGTGTCGGTTTACACGCTCATATTGGTTCGCAAATTTTTGAACGTCAACCCCATCGTGATTTGGCTGCTGTGATGGTACAGTGGTTGCGAGATGCGGCAAAATATAATTTGGAATTGACCGAGTTAAATGTTGGTGGTGGTTTAGGAATTAAGTACACCGAATCAGACGATCCCCCAAGCATTGAAGAATGGTCAAAGGCGATTTGTGAAGTAGTACAAGAAGCTTGTACGGCTGAAAATTTGCCCTTACCTAAATTACTGTGTGAACCCGGGCGATCGCTAATTGCGACTGCTTGCGTTACCGCCTACACTATTGGTTCAGCTAAAGTCATTCCCGATATTCGTACTTATGTCACAATTGATGGGGGAATGTCTGATAATCCCCGCCCCATCACCTACCAATCGGTTTATCGTGCGGTAGTTGCTAATAAAATGTCCGCTTCCTTAACCCAAACAGTCACATTGGCGGGTAAACATTGTGAATCAGGAGATATTCTGATTAAAAATGCCCAACTGCCAAAAACTGAACCAGGCGATATTCTCGTAGTTATGGGAACTGGTGCATACAATTACAGTATGGCATCTAACTACAACCGCTTGCCCCGACCGGCAGCAGTTTTAGTGGCGAATAGCGAAGCAAATTTAATTTTGCAACGCGAAACTTATCAAGACATAATTCGACAAGATTGCCTACCAGAAAGACTTAAATAGTTAGTAGTCCTTAGTCTTTGGTCATTAGTCATCAGCTAAGAACCAATGACTAATGACAAATGACAAATGACAAATGACTATTAGAATCCAGATGTCATGAGAGATTGGTGGAAGCAATGGCTGACGACAAACATGGGATGGTCACAGTCCTTGCTGCTTGGGACTCTGGATATTCTGTTAGTGCTGGCGTTGACATACATGATCCTGGTGATTATTAGTGAACGCCGAACGCTGTGGATGGTACGAGGCTTTATACTGTTGATGCTGGCTTCAGCATTCAGTGGCACTTTAGGGCTACCTCTACTCAATTTCGTTCTGGAAAAGCTGGTAATTGGTTGTGCTGTAGCAATGGCTGTAGCACTCCAATCAGAGTTTCGCCGATTCTTGGAACAACTGGGACGGGGAGAGTTCCGGCAGTTATTTCAACCCAACCGCTTGGCAGTTCCTAAATCTGATAGCGTGATTGATGAAATTGTCGATGCTGTGAAAGAACTGTCAAAAAATCGGATTGGTGCTTTGCTGATTTTGGAAACTTCCGGTCCAATTGATGAGCGGGATTTTTCTGTACCTGGTGTAAAGTTAAATGCAGAGGTATCTAAGGAACTGATACAGACCATTTTTCAGCCCAAAACTTTATTGCATGATGGGGCAACTTTGATCCGTGGTTCGCGGATTGTCTCATCAGGTATAATTTTACCACTATCGGGACGCACAGCCTCGCGCCAGTTGGGTACACGCCATCGGGCAGCAATGGGAATTACTGAGCGGGTCGAAAATTGTATCTGCGTCGTTGTATCAGAAGAAACGGGTTCTATTTCCTTAGCGGAACGAGGAACTCTATATAGACCACTGACGATTAGAAAGTTAAAAGAGTCTTTAGAGGCTCGATTTTCGCCAACTGTAGATAGGGAAGCTGTAGCACCTGGTCTTTTCAGTTTAGGTCGTCAACTAGGTGGTCAGACACTAGCATTTGTTTTGCGTTTACTCAGATTACCATTGATCGCTTCTCGCCAAAAAAATAAGACCGAAAAATGACTACACAATCTACTGAACTGCAATATTTGCCTTCTGATTTAAAACGAGAATTACTTCCCCAGCACGTTGCGGTGATTATGGATGGCAATGGTCGATGGGCTAAACGTCAAGGTCTACCCAGAATTATGGGGCATCAGCGGGGAGTTGATGCCCTCAAAGATTTGCTGCGCTGTTGTAAGGATTGGGGCATTAAAGCCCTGACTGTTTACGCTTTTTCTACGGAGAATTGGAAAAGACCACAGAAAGAAGTGGATTTTGTAATGAGTCTGATCCAGGGTTTTCTACGTCAAGAACTCCGGGAAATGTTAGAGAAAAATGTACAGATTCAGTTTGTGGGTAATTTACAAGCTTTACCAACAGCAGTGCAAGAGGAAATTTCTCGCTCTATGGCAGCAACTAAAAATAATCGTAGTATTAAGTTTACAGTAGCTACAAATTATGGCGGTAGACAAGAAATTTTACAAGCTTGTCGAGTGATCGCTCAAAAGGTACAAGAAGGTATATTGAGACCAGATGAAATTTCTGAAGAATTATTTGAAAATCATTTATATACAGCAGGTACAGCAGACCCAGATTTACTCATCCGCACTAGTGGGGAAATGCGACTTTCTAATTTTCTCCTCTGGCAAATGGCCTATGGAGAAATTTATATTACTGATACTCTTTGGCCAGATTTTGACCGCAGGGAGTTTTACCGGGCTTTATGTGCCTACCAACAACGGGAACGTCGATTTGGGAAGGTTTAGTTGATAGCTGATAGTTATTAGTTTCTATTGACACTCCCCGACCTAAAGGTGCGGGGATTCTTGGTTCACAGACTCGCCATTAGAGGACAGGTTTACACCGTTACGGGTGATGCCTCCAGCACGCTGACGCGAACGGCAGTCGCTCATGGGGGAGACCCCCTACGTACCCGTCGCTGCCTCACCAATCGTCCAAGAGGGCAAATCTCCCCAAGCGTCAGTTCCCGTATGCCCTACGGTACTTAATCCTAATTTCAGGATATTGATACTGGCGTTCACATCTCTATCTTCTACAAACCCGCAATGAGTACAAATATGGGTTCTGGTTGATACCCTAAAACTTTTTAACACCCTCTAAGAGTTTTCTATGTATTCAATTTCTTTGATTTGGTGATATTTCCAGGACTTTGATAGCCTTTCTATTGCTTTCATCTCTGGTTCTCTTTCTAATTTATTCTCTTCTGTTTCTGGTTTTGTTTGCGCTATTTCTTCGATTTCTTTTTTATACTCTCCTTCTACACTCATTGAAGTCCCATCTAAATGAATACTATCCATTTCTATTTGGAATTTATTGGCTGCTTTTATGGCTATTGTTGTAAATATTCTGGTTGTTCCTATTTGATGATATTTGTCTAGTTCTCTTCCTAGTTTGTCATCGTTTAGGAGGTCTTATTATTAAATGGGAGCGCAAAGTCGAAAATAAAGGTAATGCTGTTTATTCGATTTAGCTGCACAACAGCTTAATCATGGCTACGACTCAACAACCACATTCTTATGTTAGAGTAAGTTAGATAATCTGTCAATCCAAAGAATGTGTCCCTCAGGCGTAAACGCCTTAATTGGCTTTCATCCCTTGCCTCAAGGACGGTCAAGTTTTTCCGCCACGCTCCAAAACTCAACCGTTCGGCTGACGCTCACGGAAGCCTCAAGGGTTTTCAGCCTTTTTTCTTATAACCTAATAACTAATGACTAATAACTAATGACTAAGGACCCGCAAAAACCGCTTGTTCTATGTCTTCCCGACTGAGAGAATATTTAAAAGAACGTTGGATATCTTGACCTTTTTCTCCCGCTTGAATATATCGGACTGTAATTTGCTCGGTATCTAACCACAGTTCTGCTTGCCAACTTGCTCTTTGCAATCGCCAACAATGTAGCTCAGTGTCATCTTGTTGACAACCTTGATCTTTTAGCCATTGTTCAATTTGTGGTAGTGGATGGTTATACAGCGGTGTGTCGGAGGGCAGAATAGACATAATAAATTCAAAATTCAAAATTCAAAATTATGAGTTTGTATCGGGTGTAGATGTTGGGAAATATGGGTTATTTGTTGTTGTGTATTCAGATGTGGGGAAAGTTGAGTTTGTAAACTGGGTTCACCACGAAGAACGGCGACAGCGATCGCTAGTAGTAAACAACCCACGAGGGTTAAGCCTAACACAAATAATACAAAGATTTCTCCAGAGGAAAGGGGGCGATCGCTCGCATCCAGATACATTGACCTTGAGAAATCATAGGGTTTATTCACAGGATGATTTAAATCCGTTGGTGCTTGAATTACCCCAAAGCGAGAATAGCCAATCTTTAAATCATAGCTTAAACGCCGTTCTGGATGACTGAGGGTGGCGTAAGCTTCGTTAATTTCCTGAAATTTGGTAGTAGCAACTGTAGCAGGTAATTCTGTTGTATCTGGATGATACTGTTTACTCAGTTCTCGATAAGCGCGACGGATATCAATCACCGATGCGGAAGGGTGTAGTCCTAGCAGGGCGTAATATGTATTTTCTGGCTTTAGCTGTGTCCCGTTTTGACTCACGGCTTTGATTCACTTTGCTCAAAAACGTTTTTTATATTTTAGATCCCTTGGGTAGTGAACCAACCCATAGTTTGGTTTGGAACCATTACATATCTCCGAGAAGCCGCTGCGCGTCTACGGTTTTTTTGTGCCTTTCTACTTATACTTGATTATGAGGATGTGAATTACACATTACACATCTGCAATTAATCTAGCTTTTCTCAAGAAAAATTGTAGTACTGTTTCTTCACGGGAAATGATGTCTACTCTACCTGCCATTCCCAATTGAATGCGACACAGATTTTTCCCTTTACCTAAAACCAGGCTTTCTGGTTCAATTGTCACCTCATAAAAAGCACCTGGTACAGCTGCTTTCGGACTTGTATTGGCATGAGGAGTAGATCCATTTGTGCCATTTGTTGGGGGTGTAATGGCATCTGGAGAAATCCCCTCGACCTTACCGTTGAGAGTACCATAATCTGGGTATGGGCAAGCACTAACCCGCATTTGAGTTTTTTGCCCAATTTTGAGCTTATTTTTATCTTCAGATGCTACTGCTGCTTTGACAATCTGTTTAGCATTACTGGGGACGATCTGCAAAATTTCCTCACCAGCACGCACAGTTTGACCAGGGTTACGCAAGTTGATCTGAGAAATAATACCATCAGCCGTGGCAGCAATAGTGGTCTGATTTAGTTCAATTTCCACTTGTCTGAGTTCGCTAGTATCACGCTCTAGCTGTTTTTCAACTTCAATTCGTTGCTTAATCGTTAATTGACGTTCTTTTTCTAAAGCTGCCTTGTTACTTTCACCTGCTGCCTTTTCTTGGGCTATACGCTCAATAGCAATTTTTACTTCTGCATGACTGGGATTGATAGCAGCTTTGGTACGTTGCTTTCTAGTTATAGCAACATATACAGCTTGGTGTAACTTTTCAATTGTTTGTTTTTGCGCCTCAATAACTGATTTTTGGGCTTTTACTGCTTGTTCCTGTTGTTTAGTAGATAGTTGTGCTTCTTCCACTTGATTTTTAGACAATGCTCCGGCTTGAGCTACACTCTCATATCGCTCTTGCTTTGATTTGGCTGTATTCCAAGCTGCTTCACCTGACTGTAGATTTGCTTGTTCTGTTTTTAATCTGGCTATGCCAATTTTTAATTCTTCTTGAGCAATTTGGACATTGGCTTGAGCTTCTTGGAGTTCAGCTACAGTGGTAATTTTTTTATCCTGATATTGTCGGATGCGATCGCTTAGTTCAGCTTCAGCAGCAGCAATAATACGATTAATTTTATCAGCTTCGGCGTTAATTTGAATATTCAGATTTTGAATTTGAGCGTTGATTTGTACTAGTTGCAAATTCGCTTGCTGAATATTAGTTTGCAGTTGACTTTTTTTAGTTTGTAAGCGGGAGTCGTCAATAATAGCGATCGCATCTCCGGTTTTAACAATTTGATTTTCTTTGGCATAAATCTGCATAACTTGACCTTCAGTGGACGCTTGCACAATTCGCAATTCCCCAGAGGGACGAACTACTGCTTGTCCTTTAACTGTCACCTTATATTTTGCTACTCCTGCCACTGGAATAGCTAATCCCAGAACACAAAGAATAAACAGTCCACCATAGGTAGTCCAACGACTAATTGGTGGGAGAAATTCATCTACTTTAATTGGGCGTAGAAAATCTGTGTCCTTAGGCATAGTTAGTTAAAAATTCACAATTAATGAAGAGCCGCAGATCAAAATATCACCACCAACCTCTTTTCTAAAGAACATGATCTAAAAAGTCTAAATGTTCACCATCGACCTTATATAAATTTTCTGCTGTACCTTGAATTTTTAAACTTCCTTTTTCTAAAAACACAATCCAATTTGCACGTTTAATTACCTGAGAACGATGACTAATTAAAATAGTATTTTTACCATGGCGATATTCTAAGAGCTTATTTAATATTTGGGCTTCACTTACTGGATCAAGTGCGCTGGTAGATTCATCTAAAATCAGCATAGGAGGATCAGTAACAATTGCTCTAGCAATGGCTAATCGCTGTTTTTGTCCTCCAGAAAGATTAGCTCCAAATTCTCCTAAAACAGTGTGATATTTATCAGGCAATTCACTGATAAATTCATCTGCACCAGTAATTTGACAAGCTTTTACAATGTCCTCAAAACTAATATGAGGATAACTAAAATGGAAATTATCAATAATAGAACGACTCCAAAAATGTGGCTCTTGGGGAATTAAAATTACCTGTTGTCTTAGACATTCTAAAGAGATATCTTGTTGATTATAAATACCATAACGAATATTTCCTGATTGTGATTTATATAAACCAGTCATTAATTTTGATAAGGTACTTTTACCACAGCCAGATTTACCAATTAAAGCAATGACTTTACCTCCAGGAATAGTTACAGAAAAATCTTGTAATAAATCAACTCTACCTGTGTGGTGAAAATTAATTTTATGGCAAATAATATCTGTATTTTCAGGAATTTCTACCCACTGTTTTTTTAAATCATTTTCATCTTCTGGAGTCGCATCAATAACTTCTGTTAGTCGTTGAATAACTATTTGAGAAGTGATTAATTCATCTATTAAACCGATAGCAGAACTCAAAAAACCGAAAAGATTGCCACTCATACCGTTATAAGCCATCAATTGTCCGATTGTTAAAGTCCGATTAATTACTAAATAACTACCAATCCAAAGAATGCCAATATTAATAAATGTCGAAAGAATACTTGTAACTGTACTGCTGTAAAGTCTTAGTTGCATATTAGTCCAGGACAGGTTGGCCAAACGACCAAAATTTCCTTGATATTCTTCCCAGGCTTGGGGTGTAGCTTGGGTAGTTTTTAAGACTTGTACTCCCCGAAATGTTTCTACCAAAAAGCCTTGGTTTTCTGTACCAGAAACAATCATTTTGCGGGTTTTCTGTCGCAGTGCTGGTAAAAAAAGCAAGTTCACAGCTGTAATTATGATAAATGCCAATATAGATGCTAAGGTTAACTCCCAAGTGTAAAAAAGCATAAAACCCAAGGAGACTACCGCAATAAAAAATTGACTGGGTAATCCCAGGACAATCTGCGAAACTAAGTTATTGATAGCGTGAACATCTGCAATACGACTGACAACTTCCCCGCTACGTCGTCCTTCAAAATAAGATAGGGGTAAATGTAAGAGTTTGCGTCCGTATTCTAGGATTAGTCCTAATTGCAATCTTTGACTAAAATGACCGATGAGGTGAGATTGTACTAAATTAATGGAACTTCTAATTAAGTTCATGACGACAACGCCAATAGCGACAGTGGTTAATAGTTGGGTATCACCACGCACTAGAACATCATCGGTGAGTAATTGCATCATGAAGGGAGATGCGAGGGAAAGTAGACCAATAGCCATGTTGAGGGAAATGGCTTGGGCTATAATCAAGCGATAGGGGTAAACTCGTTGTAAATAACGCCCAAAACCAGCAATTTTATCTGATTCCTGTTCATAAAAGCGGGTTTCATCAGGAAGCAATAGCAACATTACGCCATTATTCCAACCTGTGATTAACTCTTGATGAGTCAGGTAACGAATACCCACACCAGGGTCAGCAATTACATATTGTTTGCCTTTTTGCCCGTATAATACTACCCAGTGGTAGCCTTTCCAGTGAATAATGGCAGGTAGAGGAGTTTGATTCAATTGGTTAATGAGTTGAGGAGAGGCTTTAACTTGTCTAGCATGGAATCCCAAGGCTTCTGCGCCCCGTCTTAACCCCAATAAAGTAGTCCCTCTAGACCCAGTACCAACAGCTTCGCGCACCCGGTTGAGGGTAAATGTGCGTCCGTAGTGTTGGGAAATAGTGGCTAAAGCGGCTGCACCACAATCTTCTTCACTGTGTTGAAGGACTATTTTGTATTTCATTTTCTGGCGCAATTGTTGGGGCGAAAATTACAGTGAAAGAAATTGACTATATTGAGTGAGGATTTACGAAGAAAAACTATTTATTGAAGTGGCTAAAATGACTTCATGATTTACTCGTTATCTAATCAAGGCTGGAATTTGAAGACTCCTGACTCCTATTCTTAACTAGCAATTTGATTAGGAGTTTACCGGATACATATCAATATCGTCGGGACGAGCAGTATCAGAGTTGCTTTGAAATTCATATGTTTGCCCATTGGACAAAGTGTATGGTCTATAAATTAGTAAATTGGGACTTCCAGCGTACATATCGAACTCAATTCTTCTTCCACCGTCGGCAGGAAGATTGATTTCTTGACCTGGTTCCAGACGCATTGTATTTGTAGAACCATCTAATCTGTAAAGAACGAAACGTCCTATTCTATTTCTGATCGTAACAGATCCTCCAGAAATTATTTCCGCAGCTTGTTCATCAATTTCTTCCACCAAACCAAAATTTTCCAAGATGTTTTGGTTGTTTACTAGAGCTTTTACTGCTGTCATAGACATTTGATTTTCTCCTGAAAGTTTGTGTTTAGGAAATACGCTAAATATTTCTAAACTCCGACACATTAGAGGATGTTTGGAAACTTTTTTGTGTGGTAATCTAAGACTTGGAGAAACCCCTCAACCGCAGTGGTTCTCCTTAAAAGGGTGACGTTGAGTAATTTATCCCCCTTTTCACAGGGGGATGAGGGGATCTGAATTAAACTTGATACTTTTGACAATACCTTAGCCAAATACAAAATTACCCTGATTAATAGGTAAAGGTTGGTTAGGGGCTGGTAAAAGGGGGTTAGAATCAGAGACAGATTCTGGATGTGTAATTATAGGGTCTGGTAGATCTTCATCGTCGACTGGAGTGATGTCGTTTTCGTCATCTTCAAAACTAGATATTCCTGTATTCAACAAATTGACAGATTGACCACCAGAAATTATTTCTGCGGCTTGTTCGTCAATTTCTTCTACCAAAGCAATATTTTCTAAAATACTTTGGTTGCTTAACAAGGTTTTTGCGATGGTAATAGCCATTTAAGTTTCTCCTGAAATTGAGTTTAGTTCATTGCTCAATACTTATCGGTTCAACGCAAAACAAAAAATGAAATTACGTAGCGACTGTCTTGAATCTCAAGCTATCGCTAGAAAAATTATTAACCGAGCAGTATTGGTTCATTGGTAGTTAATTTAAAATCCCAGATTGATGTCAATCCCAATCTTGATCATAGATATCAATCCAATTGCCACTGCTATTTTGTGGATCGCGTTTAAATTCATATGTGTGACCATCTTCCAGGTCATAATCTCTCACTCTTACTCGTTCGTCTCGAATATCTCTATCAAATCTAAGCTCCCCATCCAGTTGGGTTACTATTCTTTGTGTTGCTCCGGCTTTTATTACAGTTGATACGCCATCGATTGAGTAAGTAACCGGCTGATTTGTTGTATTTTTAATGGTAACGTACCCACCAGAAATTATTTCCGCAGCTTGTTCGTCAATTTCTTCACCCAAAGCAAAATTTTGTAAGATGCTTTGGTTGTTTAGCAGAGCTTTTTCTAGCGTCATGGCCATCTGATTTTCTCCTAAAAGTGGGTGTTTAGGAAATACGCTCAATATTTATAACCTTGATATCATATATAGCAGTATGCACTTGAATGAGATACAGAATTTACCTAAAAAACCATACGCCAAAGGACTTTCAACTCTGTTCCCTGTTAAGAGTTACCTGTTCCCTGCTATAAGATATTGTTAACCCCTCTTTGTTTAGCATATTAGGAAAAACAATATTTGTAAATACAAATTATACAATTTTTATGCTTTCTTTTGCTTTTCACGTCGTTTCGATATCAGCGCCTTCTGCCTTGCAACTTTCATACGCGAAACGAACAGCGATAGCACACAAGAACTAAATTTAGAACAGATTTAATTAAGACTAAATGAAAAATCAGGCTTTGATCTCGCTACCATGCTATATCAATTTGGTCGTGAGAATAGAGCCTGACAATTAAATTAAATCAGCCCGCGGTTTAAAGGTTTCAATGTCCCGCAATTTTTCGTAAAGCTGTCTTTCTTCCTCTGTAATATTTTTAGGTGTAACTATTTGAATTTCTACTAATTGATCACCACGTTTACCGTTTTCACCAGGATAGCCTTTATTCGCCAACCGAAATCTTTGTCCTGATCTAACTGCTGGAGGAATGGTCATTTTCACTGGACCATCTAGGGTTGGTGCTTCAACTTGTCCTCCTAAGACTGCTTCACTGGGAGTCACAGGCACTTGACAGAAGATATTTGCACCTTCTAGTTTAAATAACGGATGAGGGTCAACGGTAATTTTTAAGTATAAATCTCCACCACCAATGCCTTGATTTCGCAAGCGGATGGTTTGACCGGTTACCATAGCAGGGGGCATGGTTACTTCGAGCGATCGCCCATCTTCTAAGCGTATTCTTTCATTACCACCTTGATATGCTTTTTCTAGTGGTAGGGTTAATCTAGCTTCTATATCTCGGCGATTGGTACGAGGTGGGGTGCTAACTGTATAAGCAACTTTGGTTCTGGGAGTCCGAAACGGGTCACTAGTCGTTGTACTACCTGGGGTAGTTCTGGTATCTTTGCGACTGCTAACACCTATGACTTGATTAATAAAACTTTCAAAATCAGGAAACTCGCTCGGATCTACTTCTTGATTACTACGACCGTTGTTAGGGCGATTATCTCCCCATCCTTTCGGTTTTGGTGACTGTTTACCACCAGCAAAGCCTTTTTGTTTCCAGTAGCGGCTAAACTGATCGTATTGCGATCGCCGACTCGGATCGGAAAGGATTTCATAAGCCTCACCGATAGTCTTAAATTTTTCTTCTGCTTCCTTGTTACCAGGATTGAGATCAGGGTGATATTGCCTTGCTAACCTGCGATAAACCTTTTTAATTTCTTCGCTAGATGCTTCTTTATTTACTCCCAAAATCTCGTAATAATCGCGGAAATTCTGTAAATTTTGCATAGTGGTTTATTTAAATGTCAGTGGTCAGTGGTCAGTGGTCAGTGGTTAGTGGTCAGTTGTGCTTCTACTGATCTCTGACCCTGCATAACGTTGAAATTAGATTTTAGAAAGAAATTAAACTGTTAATAAATCCTCCCTAAAATCTAAAATCCCAAATTCCTTTACAACCAATCATCATCATCATCCCAGTTATCCTGGTAGCTGGGACGGCTTCTGCGTGGTGGCGGACTATCATAGGGAGAAGAACGATTTTCTCGACCATAGTCTCTACCATAGTCTTTACCAGAGTCCCGGTTATAGTCTCTGTTATTAGAATCTCTTTGCCGATAAGTTTCTCTGGGAGAATAATCTCGTTCCCGTTCTTTATCACCAGTGAAGATGTCACGGATAGCACCAAATAAGTCTTCGTCTTCATCTTCAGCATAATACTCACGGACTTCTCGATTTAGCTCATAGAGAGCATCTTGCAAGTCAGAGTAAGCCTGATCAATGCCACGATCATCATCATCTTTTAAACTATCTCGCAGTTCGCGGCAAATATTGTCAATGCGTTGACGACGGTTGCGGGCAAACTGCATTCCCATTTCTAAGGCTACTTCCCGCAGTTGCCTTTCCGCTTGTAAAATCAACGCTTCGGAACGAGTCCGCTTTTCTACCCGTTCTTTCCGTTCCCGGTCGATATCAGCATATTTCTGAGCATCCTGAATCATTCTCTTAACTTCCGATTCACTCAAGGTAGAAGCGCCTTGAATTGTGATACTCTGCTCTCTGCCAGTGGTGCGATCTAAAGCCGTTACCTGTAAAATACCGTTGGCATCAATATCAAAAGATACTTGAACTTGGGGTATACCTCTGGGTGCAGGTGGGATACCATACAGCTTGAACCTTCCCAAGGATTTGTTATCTGCTGCCATTTCCCTTTCCCCCTGGACAACGTGAATTTCTACACTGTTTTGGTTATTTTCAGAGGTAGAAAAGATATCCGAGCGCCGTACTGGTATAGTCGTGTTCCGGGGAATGAGTTTTTTCATTACGCCACCGATGGTTTCTAATCCCAACGATAAGGGTGTGACATCCAAGAGTAGTACATCCTTCATTTCCCCAGCGAGAATGCCTGCTTGAATAGCTGCACCCACAGCTACCACTTCATCAGGGTTGACATTTTCGCTGGCTTCAATGCCAATTAAGTCCTGTACTAGCTGTTTCACCATTGGCATTCTGGTTGAACCACCTACTAGTACAACTTCTTCGATATCTACAGGGGAGAGTCCGGCATCTTTTAGCGCCCGTTTTACTGGTGTGCGTATCCGACTGATTAAGTCAGTACATAAACCTTCAAACTGCGATCGCGTCAGACGTGTTTCTAAATGTTTTGGACCATCCTCTGTAGCGGTGATGAAGGGTAAGTTAATATCAGTGACGCTGACGGCAGAAAGTTCAATTTTGGCTTTTTCTGCTGCTTCCATTAAACGTTGCAAAGCTTGGCGATCGCGTCTTAAATCTACCCCTTCTGTCTCTAAAAATTGCTCCGCTAACCAATCAACTATTTTTCTGTCAAAATCATTACCACCTAATTGCGTATCTCCACTAGTGGCTTTAACTTCAAATATGCCGTCACCTACTTCCAGAATCGACACATCAAAAGTACCACCACCCAAGTCAAAAACTAAGATGGTTTCTAGATCACCTCGATCTAATCCGTAAGCCAAAGAAGCCGCTGTTGGTTCATTGAGAATGCGTAGCACTTCTAAACCGGCTATTCTGCCAGCATCGCGAGTGGCTTGGCGTTGAGAATCATTAAAATAAGCAGGAACAGTAATTACAGCCCCGGTGACAGGTTCTCCCAAATAACGACTAGCGTCATCTGCCAATTTCTTCAGCACCATAGCTGAAATTTCTTCGGGGGCAAATTCTTTATTTAACCGAGGACAGGCAACTTTAATACTGCCCATTTCATCCTTACGAATAGTGTAGGGTACACGCTTGGAATCGGGGTTTAATTCACCATACCTACGCCCAATGAAACGTTTAACTGCAAAAAAGGTATTTTGGGGATTAAGAACCGTTTGCCGTCTTGCCATCTGCCCAACCACCCTTTCGCCTTCTTTGCTGAACCCGACAACAGAGGGGGTGGTTCGCATACCTTCAGCATTGGCAATTACCACCGGCTTGCCACCCTCCATCACGGCGACTACTGAGTTGGTTGTACCCAAGTCGATGCCGACTACCTTGCCCATGCGTTCCTCTTCTCCTGGTGCGTGTATTACTACATCTATACATTATGATTGGGTAGCATTGCCTCTAGCTTGCTGCTCAATGATGAAAACCGCCCAATGGTATAATTATCATCATTAATTCCATAATTTAGAGAAATTTTAGCTTAAGGTGCTACTTGCCAAACTAGGATAGCATTTGAAGAGAGGGAATAGGCAAAAGGCACTCTTGCAAGAGGCTGTGAAAAATAAACCGCGATAACTAATAACTGACCCATCTCCCCAATTCCTAATTTGACTTTAAAACAAAGATTACAAAATCATCTGCAAGAGATAGCACGGGAACGTGATCCTTATATGGCGAGTGCGGGACATTTCTTTGTCCAAGAATACATTCGCCAACAATTTGCCCAGTGGGGAAGTGTGGAAATCCACACCTTTCTAGTGGGGAGTAAAAGCTGTAATAACCTGATTTTAAATTTACCTGCCCAACCGAAAAAAGAGAAGACAAATTTACCACCTATTTTAATTGGCGCTCATTATGATGGTATACCCGGTACAGTCGCTGCTGATGATAATGCTACTGGGGTGGCAGTTTTATTAGAATTTGCCAAAAATTTCGCCCAAGCACCCGCTAGATATCCTTTGCGACTGGTTGCTTTTGATATGGAGGAATATGGTTTATTGGGTAGTGCTGACTATGCAGCTTTGTTGCGCCAACAAGGACAGCCTTTACGCTTAATGATATCTTTAGAAATGTTAGGCTATCGTGATTCTATTCCAGGTTCGCAAAGATATCCCGCTTTTTTAGATAAATTTTACCCAAATACTGGAGATTTTATTGCTTTAATTGGTAATTTGCGGACTTTGGGGGATTTAATAAGTTTGAGTCGCAGTATTCACCAAGTGGGTGTACCTAGTCAATGGCTACCAGTGCCAAATCGGGGTTTACTGGTTCCCCAAACCCGACTTAGTGATCATGCACCATTTTGGGATCAAGGTTATCCAGCAATGATGGTGACAGATACGGCATTTTTGCGAAATCCCAATTATCACAAACCGAGTGATACTATTGCTAGTTTGGATTTAGATTTTCTGACTGGTGTTTGTGAGGGTTTGGAAAGGGGGATTAGGCGGTTGTAAGGAAGTGGAAGTTAAAAATAAACTATTCAAAAATCTCTAACGATTAAACTCACTGGCGCAAAACATTTAATAACCCATCAATTTATGCCTATATTTTCTTCTTTAACTGCTAGAAATGCTCTTTATGAAAAATTTAAATCAAAAATTATTAATAATCCTATTTTAGATAGAAATTTGGTTAGTTATCAAGGTAACAAACAAGCTCCATTTTCTGCTTGGTTCAAATACAGAGAAGGATTTTCAGAACGTCTAGTTACTTATATTCTGAAAACATTACAGCCAAAGCCAGGTCTATTACTAGATCCATTTTCAGGAAGTGGGACATCATTATTTACTGCAAGTGAATTAGGATGGCAAACCACGGGAATTGAACTTTTACCAGTCGGTATTTTTGCTACAGAAGCTAGAATAATAGCTCAGAAGATAAATATAGAATTATTAAAATCGGTAATTTACAAATTGGAAAAAATAGATTATAAAGATTACTATAAAGACTCTTTAGCATTTAAGCATTTAGCAATTACTCGTGGTGCATTTTCCGAAATTAATGAAAAGCAATTAGTCGGTTATCTATCTTATTGTCATGATTTTATTAGAGATAAGAATATACAACAATTACTGATGTATACTGCTTTGTGTATTCTTGAAGATATTAGTTACACTAGGAAAGATGGACAGTATCTGCGCTGGGATTTTCGTTCAGGTCGTTCAAAAGGTAAAACTGAATTTAATAAGGGTGAAATTTTATCTTTTGAAGATGCAATTAGACGAAAATTAAAGCAAATTATATCAGACTTAGAGCTAGATTATATCCAACTAGATTTATTTAGTAATACTGAATTATCAACATTTACAACCATCAAATCAGTTAATAAATCAGGTAATTTTGAAATTTTAGAACCTCAGCTTTATGAAGGATCATGTTTAGAAATTCTGCCTACTTTCCCAGATAATAGTATTGATGTTGTTATTACATCACCACCATATCTTAACCGATATGATTACACTCGTACCTATGCACTAGAACTTGCATTTTTGGGATGTAGTGAAGATAAAGTAAAAAATCTGCGTCAACAAATGCTGTCATGTACAGTTGAAAATCGTGATAAACATAAATATCTAGAAGAATACTATACTAGTAAAGAACGTTATGATGAATTTTTAAAAATAGATGCTGTTTTTAAACAACAGGCTGCATTACAAGAAGTATTAATGATTTTAGAAGAATATAAAAAAGAAAGAAATTTAAATAATAAAAATATTGCCCGGATGGTACACAATTACTTTTATGAAATGTGTTTTGTAATCTATGAATTAAGTCGTATTCTCAAATCTGGTGGCATAATTACAATAGTCAACGATAATGTCAAATATGCAGGTGAAGAGATTCCGGTAGACCTCATTCTATCAGATATCGCAGAATCTTTTGGACTAAGGACAAAATATATTTGGACACTAGGAAGAGGTAAAGGAAATAGCAGTCAACAAATGGGAAGTTATGGACGTACAGAATTACGTAAATGTGTTTATATTTGGGAAAAATAAATATCATGACAGATGAGGTAAATCGGATAAACTATCGTTTACGTTCAACATTCTTTTATCGTAAAATCAAAGAATACAAAACACTATCTTTCCAATCCAAAGTTGCTGCATTATTACCAGTCAAGCATTTATATAGTTGGGACAACTGGAAAAACTGGGGTATTGGAGAAGATGCTTTTGCTTATATCAGCAACCATCCAGAATTACAACTCATTCAAGTATTTTGCCATCCTCGATTAATTCGGGAATACTCTTCGTTATTAGCCTACTATCGTAATATAGCTGCACTCCCTCAAAAAGCCGTTCAGTATTTAGCTAAAGTTAATTTAAAGAAGATTGAAGCTGATGAAGAAAATAAATACACTCTAACAGAAGAGAAAGCTTTAGCACTTTGTCGGCTATTTAATGAACATATATCGCTGATTATTGATAGTTCTATAGAAAGCCTGACAGCAGAAGAATTATATGGCATACTACTAGCTTCAACAGGAGCGAAAATTGATGGTTCATGGCGTAATGCCATTGGAGAAGAAGCCGAAAAAATTGTTCAAAGACTTCTGATTAAAGAGGCAAAAGAACGTAATTTACTTGCTGCTTTTATTCCACGGAAAGGTATTAAAGTTGAAGGATATAATCCTGATAAAATTGATGAACAGGTAGGTAATATAGAAGATTATCGGGGTGTAATGTTGGTTAACCAGACTTCTATACTTTTTTCCAGCGAGCCAGATATTTCACTTCTGAATAATCAGGGTACAACGGTTGGTGTGATTGAAGTGAAAGGAGGAACTGATCCTGCTGGCGCACTAGAACGTTATGGTGCTGCTAAAAAATCTTTTGAAGAAGCATTGCGTATAAATCCTGAAGTTAAAACTATTCTCATTGCTAGTTGTATTACACCTGAAGTAAATAATCGTATTCAAAATGATCCAATAATTTTTGTCTATTTCAACTTGACAGAAATATTGAGCGAAGAATCACGAATATATGATCAATTTGTTCAAGAAGTATTTTTAGTTATAGATAAATAACTGGGATCAAGATAATATTTAAATCATATATCTTTGTGACTTGAATGCACGCTAGGAGTTAAACTAATTAAATCATCAATATTCAGTTTCATGGTTTGACAAATAGCATCTAAGGGTAAATCATTAGGATCATAACCAAAGGGATTTTCGATTTCTAAACCAATGGCTTCAATACCCAATAAAGTAAAGCTGACTAAAGCCGAAATAAACCCTGTCCACCAACCAAGATTCTCTACTATTTGAAATGGTAATAAGAGGCAATATAGTAATAATAATTGCTTGAGATGAATAGCGTAAGCTAGAGGAATCGGTGTTTTTAAAATGCGTTCACAAGACCCTAAATTATCAACCAATATATTTAATAATTGTTGCAGAGAGTTTAATTGATAGCTATTTAAGCAATTGCGGTTATATTGCTGTTGTAAGTAATCACTAATCCAGAAAGCTATCTCTAGAGGAGGATTATTCATTAGTTTTAGCTTGATATACCGAGACGTTGGCATTAATTCTTCTAATTCACTATTTATAGGTTTGCTTCGTAAATGCAGTTTAGTCGCTACTGCAAAAGCTACTAATAAATTTAAAGTGTCAATTTTATGGTCTTTATCTTCTATAGCAATTTCATCGACAGATACCCAAATTTGTCGTGCTAGATTGCGGACTGTATTAACTATAGAACCCCAAAGTTTTCTGCCTTCCCAAAAACGTTCATAAGCTGTATTTGTCCGAAATACTAGTAATAAACCTAAAACAATACTGGGAATAACACTCCCTAAAATTGGTTGAGAAACTGGTAATTTAAAATAGTAAAGTACCGAAACTAAAACGCCAAATATTCCGCACCCAATAACTCGTAGATAAATTGCTGTAATTACAGAACCTTTAATCTGTAAAGCTATTTTAAACCATTGGAACTTTTTGTTTTCCATACAAATTTCCTAAATTTAGTTATTTGGTGAATCTACATCGACTCTTGATGATGACAAGCTCAATCATATCAGTTAAGTAGATCAAAAGACAAATACCCGACTTCTCAAAGAAGTCGGGTATCTGCTTATTATTTGGTTATTATATTGATTTCAACCAACTACTTAACCAATTCCAAATACAGATTCAACAGTGGACTTAATTGAATTTCCTGCATCCTTTAAAGTCTGAGTAATTGGGTGCTTGGACTGCAAAAACACTCTAGCACAATTACGTCCTGGCATTCCCGAAATTGAACCACCGGGATGAGTCCCCGCACCAGTTAAAAATAGATTATCAATTGGGGTTTTATAATTTGCTAATTCTGGCAAAGGTCGGAAAAATACCATTTGATCCATAGTCATATCAATATGGTAATAATTACCCTTATATGCTCCTAATCTTTCTCCTAATTCTGCTGGACTTTCTACCCTTCTAGCGATAATTGAGGTTTTCAAATTTGGCGAATAAGTTGCTAGTTTATCAACTACCCGATCTGCAACTTTATTTTTTAATTCATCAGTCCAACCAGTGCCTTTTAAACCTGTACCTTCTGCACCAGCAATTTGATAAGGAGCGAAAAATTCAATCCAGACAGTATGCTTGCCTGCTGGAGCTAAAGTAGGATCAAGGAAGCTAGGCATAACCACATACATTGATGGGTCTGAATCAGGAATTTCTCCTAATGTACATTTACTATGAGCCTGTTCTACATGATTCATTGAATCAGCAATTAAAATAGAACCAATCAGATATTCGTCTTTATGCTCATGGTAGGGAAAATGCAAGGGTTCATTTAATGCTAAATCTATCTTTAAGATAGTTTCATTATTATTAACAATGCGGCGTTCTAATCTTTCTCGTAACTCTGGATCTGCATCATCAACTTCTTGAGTATCTATCAATTGCAAAAATAATCGCCTGGCATCAATATTAGAAATTACTCCATATTTTGCCCGATATTCCTCACCACCAGCAACCCGAACACCCACTGCTGCACCATCATCAATTAAGACCTTTTCTACTTGCTGATCTGTGAGAATTTCACCTCCTTTACTAGTAACTAAATTCACCAATGCTTTCACCAATGCACCAGTTCCACCACGTGGTCTACTCATTCCGGGATTATGACGCATAGACATCATCATGACACCGATTGCCAGGTTTTTTTGAGATGGTGGCGCACCTAGTTCTGATGCTAGTCTCGAAAGGGGTGCTTTCAGAAATTCTTCATCAAACCATTCGTTAAGAATATCTTCGGCACTGGTGAGCATGGTACGGACAAAATCTAGGCTTTTTTGCGTAGAACCAACTACAGAAAATAAATCTTTGAATTTTTGAATGTTGTAGTTACCAAAAATATCTACAATTGATTTGGGTGGGGCGTTGAATATGGGAATCATGGCACTAATTGCCCGTTGCCAATAGTGTGTGAATTCAGCGTATTTTTTGGCATCGCGTTCATTGTAACGAGCTATTTCTGCACAAGTCTTTTCTAGGGATTTATGGGCTAAGAAATACTTACCATCAGGATGGGGACAAAAAACAACAGGATCACATTCGAGATATTCTAAGCCGTATTTTTCCAGTTCTAATTCTGCAACGACTGGACCCAAGTGAATAAATTCATGGTCAATCGCACAGAGATTAAATTTAAACCCTGGTGCTTTGTCTGGTATACATTCTTCTGTTGTGGCAGCACCACCGGGAACGGAACGCTTTTCTAGTAGCAGGACGCTATAGCCTGCTTTGAGTAAATAAGCAGCACACACTAACCCATTGTGTCCTGCGCCAATAATTACAACATCATATTCTTTCATGTTTTTTATTTTCAACTAAACTAGGTTTCTAAGTTGAGAAAAGATTTACAGCAGAATTTAGAACTCAGGAGTGAAAGCCGCTTGCTCTTTGATAGTACAGCATGGCGTAAGCCATAATCCACGCTTCGCTAGAGCCATATTTTTATCTTCAACTTTGTACCTCCTTAACTGGCAATCAACTATAATAACTATAATAAATTTCCATAATTTTTTATTGGTTTGACAAGAATTTTTATTGATTATAAATTACTATAGGACTCCTGTTTCATTTTTGAACACACACAATAGATATACATCTACCTTCTTTCTTCCCTATTCCCTGCCTAAATGAGTAGTAAAAATCAAATCAAATTGCTAGAGTGTGAATCTTCATAAGCAGAAAGTAATGTTTCCGCTGAGGGAATTTGCTTGACCTGAGCTTCAAGTATCAGGATCAACTTACCCTTTTGGACTTGCATCTCGTTGATAGAAAATACCATATCTTCCCACTCCAAGTATGGTAAATTGATAATTTCTTTAACTTTTTGCATAGCAGCTGCAATTAATTCTACTCTGAGTCCTTCTCCTTCGGTACAGCGAAAACTCTCCAGCATGGGAGGTTTTATTCGAGTGCGGGGATGAGCGATCGCATGATAACCTAAGATGTGACTATTCCCCTCCTCTTTAAGCAGAATTTTGCCTTTAAATTCTAGTATGTCCTCAGCGGGTAAATATACCTGCATTTCTTGTGGTTCAAACCTGACACTTTTTCCATCTACATTTAACTTGAATTTATGTACTAAGCTACGAATCATGTCTGAACTTAAAGCTGAGTTAATATCTGCTTCTTCCATGACAACACGAGCAATAGCATTTACTGGTTCATCGAGTTGAATCTGCCCCAATATCGCACTTAAAGGATTGACAGCAATGCTATCTGTTTGTACTTTAATTTCTTGGATACGGATTTTTTCTTTAATCACTAATCCTTGACCAGCAAAAGAAACACCATCTAGTTGTCCCTGAATTATTTTACCAATATCTGTTTGTACCTCTACATCTATTTGTTCTGCTTCATCTAACTCTTCAGATAACCTTCTTTCCGCTGCCTGAGATAAGAATTTCTCTTCAAACTTTGGTTGTTCAGGCATAAGATTTTTTACTCTCCCAATGTGCTATTACTGGTTAATGTATACTCTAAATCATCAATAGAGTATCTATAGTCAGACATAAATCCATTGGTAGATTTAAGAAATCGTAGAATTCAGAAGTCAGACCAATTCAGTTAAGAATCTCTAGGAGATATATTCCTAACTTCTCCAGGACTTACGCAAAATCATGAAAAAATGTAGACCAAAGGGCGTGCTGCAGGCTTACCGCAAAGGACGCAAAGGACGCAAAGGACGCGAAGAAATAAGAGTTTCAGAGAGTTAGTGCGTAAGTCCTATTCTCAAAGAATTTGGCGATCCTGATCTTAGTGTTTAAAGAAAAAGTTTAAATTCATCCAGTTAAAAAGAATTGAATTAATGTAAGTTCTGCACATCATCTGAAGAGTAATCCGCCATTACTAAACCGTCTTTAGTTGCTGCGTTAACTTCTAGATTCCCATGCTCATTAAAGTGGATATCTTATCTTCCGATGTAAATACCCAAGTTAGTAGTTTCTCATTTAGTTTTTGAGTAAAAATAACTTTCATATCAATTTCCGGTTGTAAATAAGCTAGATTTTTTAATAACCAATATATTGTTTCTGGCTCTATTTCAATAATTTGGTTGATGGCTGTGATGAGAATTTGGTTAATTTAGTGATTTTGGCAATCTCCCGCTAACCTAACAGTGCAGCGGGAGAGGATGTCAATAGCTTACAGCTGAAACTGTAGGCTTGCGGTGGTAACTACTTCAAACCCAACCAGGCAAGTACACCTTGATTAGTGACATATTCAATCACCACCATTAAGATAAAGCCAATCATAGCCGCACGTCCGTTTAAACGTTCGGCATATTCGTTAAAACCAAACTTGGGTTCTTCTAGTTTGGGGGTAACAGTTGGTTGTGGTTGTGTCATAATCAAAAATTCCTCTCTCTCATGATGGTGGTCAGCAAACAAAACTTAACAGTTTTTTGTGAAATAAATATTGATGGAGATTGAGCTTGAGATTCCCACAGCAGTCTCTTGCAGAGAGCGATGTAAACTCTTTCTTTACAATTTTTAATCTTTCTTTATCTATTGTAGGAATAGTTTCATATTAGTCAAGAGATCAGTGATTGCCTTTGGCACTGCGCTACGCGCAATCGCTAAATTTGCAATTTTGAATTACTGAATACGGACGTAGTGGGATAAATACTGGCAGTCTAGGGTGAATCCAAAATTATTAGAGGCTATAAATAAATGGAAATCGGCGTTCCTAAAGAAACTAAAGATCAAGAATTTCGGGTTGGTTTGAGTCCTTCTAGTGTGCGGGTACTATCGGAAAGTGGTCATACTGTCTTTGTGGAAACACAGGCGGGTACTGGTGCTGGATTTACGGATAATGATTACTCTAGTGCGGGCGCAGAAATTGTTGACACAGCAGAAGCGGCTTGGAATCGGGAGATGGTTGTCAAGGTTAAAGAACCCTTGAAAACAGAGTATAAGTTATTGCAGAAAAACCAGTTATTATTTACTTATTTGCACTTAGCCGCTGATCGGCAATTAACAGAACATTTGATTGATTCTGGCACTTGTGCGATCGCTTACGAAACCGTAGAACAGCCAGGTGCAAACAGACTCCCCTTGCTTACCCCCATGAGCATTATCGCAGGTCGGTTAGCAGTGCAGTTTGGTGCAAGATTCCTGGAACGTCAGCAAGGTGGTAGAGGCGTACTTTTAGGGGGTGTACCTGGAGTTAAACCTGGTAAAGTGGTCATCTTAGGCGGTGGCGTTGTGGGGACTGAAGCGGCTAAAATTGCTGTGGGCATGGGCGCAGGGGTACAAATTTTAGATGTCAACGTTGAACGCCTATCTTATTTAGAAACCCTATTTGGTTCTAGAGTGGAACTACTTTACAGTAATTCTGCCCATATTGAAGCCGCAGTTAAAGAAGCTGACTTACTCATCGGTGCAGTTTTAATACCCGGCAAGAAAGCGCCTATTTTAGTATCTCGTGAATTGGTTAAACAAATGCGTCCCGGTTCTGTAATTGTGGATGTTGCTGTTGACCAAGGTGGATGTGTAGAAACATTACACCCCACATCCCACACGAGTCCAGTATATATTGATGAGGGAGTAGTACATTATGGCGTTCCCAATATGCCAGGGGCAGTACCTTGGACATCAACTCAAGCACTTAATAACAGTACATTACCCTATGTTGTGCAGTTAGCTAATTTGGGAATTAAAGCCTTAGATGCTAACCCAGCTTTAGGTAAAGGTTTGAATGTCAAAAATCATCGTTTAGTACATCCGGCTGTACTAGAAGTTTTTCCTGACTTGGGTAAATAGGTAAGTTGCCTTGATAGCGCGAGGGGGTGGGTGTAAAAAATGGGTGTTGTCAAAAAATGGCGGTATCCCTTGATAGGCTTGACTTTGGGGCTATTCATATTTTCCAACCCCTCGCGCACCTTACACAGACTGGGTTTCAGCGTTTTTTGCTCTTGACACGATCTCTGAAATGGACTATGATGAAGTCGCTCGCGCAATCGAACCTTGAAAACTAAATATACTAAGGGTTTCAGCCTTCCGCTATTGCAATTAACAATAATCCCTATGAGGGATTGAAACTTCCAAATCGTAAAATCAAATATTACCGAAGAAAAATTGCAATTAACAATAATCCCTATGAGGGATTGAAACCACGGCTTAATTCCTCTGCCCCATCGAACAGATAGAATTGCAATTAACAATAATCCCTATGAGGGATTGAAACTATCAAGAATATGCTGACCAATTGGAAACGACCTTTAGCGAATTGCAATTAACAATAATCCCTATGAGGGATTGAAACATGGCAATTGCAAAGGAAGCGATAATACTCAACTGAGGGAATTGCAATTAACAATAATCCCTATGAGGGATTGAAACAGGAGAATAAATTAATCCCAATTTGCAGAGACAAATTGCAATTAACAATAATCCCTATGAGGGATTGAAACTTTTCAAATATTTCCGATATTCTTGAAGACTATAATATTGCAATTAACAATAATCCCTATGAGGGATTGAAACAGGCTCAGGAATGGCTTGGCATTACTACAGTAGGATTTATATTGCAATTAACAATAATCCCTATGAGGGATTGAAACCCTAAGGACTATTCTCCTGGCTCTCCTTTGCCTTGGAAATTGCAATTAACAATAATCCCTATGAGGGATTGAAACCTCAAACTTCCACCACTGCTACTGGGCCATGGAATTGCAATTAACAATAATCCCTATGAGGGATTGAAACGGATGATGTAGAGCAACAACTAAGGTTAGCAGAGGATTGCAATTAACAATAATCCCTATGAGGGATTGAAACTTTTCTGTTTTACCCAATGCGATCGCTAGTTGAGATTGCAATTAACAATAATCCCTATGAGGGATTGAAACCCAAGAAGATAGATGGTGCGTTTGCTTCTTCTATCTGAAGCAGGATTGCAATTAACAATAATCCCTATGAGGGATTGAAACTGCATTGAATTTCAATTGAGCTACTTTTATAGATCCATTGCAATTAACAATAATCCCTATGAGGGATTGAAACCACCTTGATCAGAACCTTCCTCATCTACCTCATAAAAATTGCAATTAACAATAATCCCTATGAGGGATTGAAACTTTTACCGGAACTTTGCCGGGTAGCACTGCCGGGGATTGCAATTAACAATAATCCCTATGAGGGATTGAAACTCAATCTGATGGAAGCGATCGCAGATTCTAGGCAAATTGCAATTAACAATAATCCCTATGAGGGATTGAAACCAGGATTGGTAGTAAATCCCCCGATTACCTAATCTATTGCAATTAACAATAATCCCTATGAGGGATTGAAACACTGTAAGACTTGTTGCAGCCGCAGCCGCATTGGATTGCAATTAACAATAATCTCTATGAGGGATTGAAACTGAAAAGCTTTAATTATAATCCTGTAAATCCTTAAATCCTGGAAATCCTGATTCAGACAAATAAAAATAATCTATGAGGAAATTTCATTTATAATCCTGGAAATCCTTGAATCCTGGAAATCCTGATATGGCTAACGCCACGCTACGCTATCAGACAACTCAAAATAATTATATTAGTAAATGCGGGTTTTAAAGCCTCTCTCCCCCACGGGGAGAGATTTGTATCGGTGTAACATCTGACGGATACACAGATGAAAGCTGCTGTCGTTTTTTTGACATTGAGCTACTTATCAAAAAAATGGAATTGATAAATTTTTTCTGTAAAGTCATGCCGATAGCTTTTAATATAGGAAGAGGAGAGGTTGTATTGCTTTACATTCGTCTGTGCATCGGCAAACATAAAAAACGCTATATTTAGCCTTTCTCATTTGAATATATACAATACATTCTACATTTCCCTGAAACATGGGTTTTTGTGAATGTTTTAAATGATCAACAATATTTTGCCAATTGTGTCCATTTCTGAAGCGATATTTTATAATTCCTGTGACCTACTGTGTTTTACGGGCTTAGATAGTTACTTTAAACAAGTGAACCCCGCTTTTAGTAGAACCTTGGGTTACTCAAGCAAAGAACTTATCACTTGCCCGTTGATTGATTTTATTCATCCAGATGACCAAACTGCGACCAACGCAGAAATCAATAAACTAAACATAGGTATACCTAGCACTGACTTTGAAAATCGCTTTCGGTGTAAAGATGGCTCTTACAAATGGTTATCTTGGACGGCAACGCTGATTGTGGAAACAGAATTGGTCTATCTTGTAGGAAGAGATATTAGTAATTATAAAAAACAGGAGCTAGAGGCGCAAGCTTTAGAATGCACAGTTTGCCCTGAAACTCAAGTCTTATTATCCAAGCAAAACTATATTTTAGAACTGATTGCTACAGGCAAATCTCAGTCTGAGGTGCTAGAAACTTTAGCTCAGTCAATAGAGGCACAGTTAGGAGAAGTTTGTTGTTCTATCATGTTACTAGATGATTCAGGCACAAAGTTGTATCCTGCTGTAACTTCTAGCCTACCAAAACAATATACTCAGGGAATAGAGCAAGGCGTTCCTGTAGGTGCAGAAATAGGTAGTTGTGGTACATCTGCGTATACCAAACAAACAGTAATTGTCTCAGACATTGCCAACGATGTTAAATGGGTAAAATATCGTGATTTGGCACTGGCTAACAACCTGAAAGCTTGTTGGTCTACGCCGATTGTTGACAGTCAGGGTAATGTTTTGGGAACCTTTGCGCTGTACTATCCCAAACTTCGTAGTCCTGAAGAATTTGAGCAGCAACTGATTGAAAGAGCATCTCACTTAGCAGGTGTAGCAATTGAGCGTCAAAGATCGCAACGGGCTTTACAACAAAGTGAATATCAATTGCGGTTGCTAACAGAAACTATACCCCAGCAGATATGGACAGCAGAGCCTGATGGTCAGGTTGATTATTATAACCAGCGGTGGTACGATTTCACAGGCAAAATGGTTGAAGAAATTCAAATTCAGGGCTGGGATAAAATAGTTCATCCTGAAGATTTGCCACGGGTACAAGAAAGGTGGGCTAAATCGGTACAAACCGGCTGCGAATATGAGGTAGAGACTCGGATCATCTCTGGAAGTGGGGAGTACCGTTGGATTTTGGGACAGGCACGTCCTTTGCGTAATCAACAAGGACAGATTATTAAGTGGTATGGTACTAATACTGATATCACAGAGCATATTCAAGCCAGGGAAGCTTTAATAAAAAGCGAGTTAAACTTCCGCACTTTGGCAGATACTATGCCGCAAATAGTCTGGACTGCTCAACCAGATGGTTGGGTAGACTACTACAACCAACGCTGGTTCGAGTATATAGATATGACTTTGGAGGAAACTCAAGGTTGGGGTTGGCCAGCTGTACTGCATCCCGATGATGTGCAGTTGTGTGTGGATATTTGGAGTGAGTCGGTTCGCACAGGTAAAGATTATCAAGTTGAGTATCGCTTTCGTCGCGCTAGTGATGGGCAATATCGCTGGCATCTGGGTCGAGCTTTTCCTCTACGTAATGAGCAGGGGAAGATTATCAAATGGTTTGGTTCCTGTACTGATATTGACGACCAAAAGCGGGCAGTGCAAGATTTGCAGAAGGCTCTACAAGAAAAACAAGCGGCTTGTGAAGCAGCTGAAACAGCAAATCGCGTGAAAGATGAGTTTCTAGCTGTCCTTTCCCACGAACTCCGTACCCCGCTTAATCCGATCCTGGGGTGGTCTCAACTTTTGAAAACAGGAAAACTCAGCAAAGCTCAGACCCAGGAAGCCTTAAAAACTATTGAGCGCAATGCAAAATTACAGATTGATTTGATTGAAGATTTGCTGGATGTGTCCCGCATTTTGCGTGGTAAGCTGACTCTGAATGTGACTACAGTTGATCTGGCAGATGTAATTTATGCAGTATTAGAAACTGTGAGTTTAGCTGCTTCTGCTAAAGGAATTATTGTTCAAACCCAATTTAAGCAGAACATAGGGAAGGTTAGAGGTGATCCGGCTCGCTTGCAACAAATTTGCTGGAATCTTTTGTCTAATGCGATTAAGTTTACACCTCAAGGCGGACGGGTGGAAGTACGGCTAGAGCAATTTGGTTCAATGGCTCAAATTACAGTTAGTGATCAGGGTAAAGGTATTAGCCGTGATTTTCTACCTTATGTATTTGAACACTTTCGGCAAGAGGATAGCTCAACGACGAGAAAATTTGGCGGTCTAGGGTTGGGACTGGCAATAGTCCGCCATTTGGTAGAGTTACACGGTGGCACTGTTGAGGCCGATAGTCCAGGAGAAGGAAAGGGGGCAACTTTGACAGTGAAACTACCGTTGATATGTTCTCAACCAGTGATAGTTCAAGATGCTGAATGTGATTGTGATCATGTAACTTTAAATTTAAGGGGGATGAAAATTTTAGTTGTGGATGATGATGCTGATTCGCTGGATTTAGTGAAATTTGTGCTGGAATTGTATGAAGCAACAGTGACAACGGCAGTATCAGCGTTAGAAGCATTGCAAATTTGGGTGCAGTCAAAGCCTGATGTTTTGGTGAGTGATATTGGAATGCCGGAGATGGATGGTTATGAATTATTACGCCAAATTCGGCTTTTGTCGCCAGAAATGGGTGGAAAAATTCCGGCAGTTGCGCTGACTGCATTTGCTGGGGAGTATGACCAAAAACAGGCGATCGCTGCTGGCTTTCAAATGCACATTCCCAAACCAGTAAACCCGGATACTTTAGCAGCTGCTGTTGCTCAGTTGGCAGGAAGTTGAAGCAGAGTGCAGGGGGTTAAAGAGAAGATATTTTCGCGTCTTATCCTTCTTTGTTGCATACAAGTTGCATATAGTATTGAATTTAATATTTTTAATTCAATAAACACTTATTTCTATTCACCCTATATCCTAGAAAGGGTGGTTGACTTATGGAGAAAATTCGTGGAATTTTTATCCGATTCTGTTGTGTTATCACGGATGCAATTCGCATTCACTGCAATTTTTCATATCCTTTGGCCTGTCCTGACTACGGGGATGGGCATTTACTTAGTTATAATTGAGGGCGTGTGGCTAAGAACTCGTAACCCAGATTATTACTTACACGCTCGTTTTTGGTCTAAATTCTATGTTCTCAATTTTGGTATTGGTGTAGCCACTGGTATCCCCATGGAATTTCAATTTGGCACAAATTGGTCTCCTTTTTCAGAAGCGGTAGGCAATTTTTTTGGCAGTGTTATCGGCTTTGAAGCGTCCTGGGCATTTATGCTAGAAGCTGCCTTTTTGGGAATTATGCTTTTTGGTTGGGAGCGTGTCAACCCAGCAATTCACTATCTTTCCACAATTTTGGTAGCTGTTGGTGCTAACCTGTCAACATTGTGGATTTTAACTGCTAATTCTTGGATGCAAACCCCCGCAGGTGGAGAATTAGTTAATGGTAAATTTGTGGTTCATGATTATTTTCAAGCAATTTTAAATCCCTTCATGGTTAACAGTGTGCTGCATATGTTTTTTGCCACACTGGAAACATCTTTATTTGTGATTGGGGGAATTAGTGCTTGGTATATTTTGCAAAGACGAAATACAGCTTTCTTTTCTAAGTCTTTAAAAATAACTTTAGCAGCTGCGATCGCTGTTGCTCCACTACAAATATACATTGGACATCTCAGCGGTGAACAAGTTTATCACTATCAACCCACAAAACTAGCCGCAATGGAAGCGCAATGGGAATCTTCACCTGCGGGAAAACCTGCTGACTGGAGTTTATTAGCTATTCCCAACGCAAAAGCCGAGAAAAACGACTGGGAAATTACCATTCCCAATGCACTAGGTTACATTCTCGAATTTAAACAAAATCTTTCTCAACCGCTACGAGGTTTAAAAGAGTGGAAACCAGAAGATAGACCAAAAATGGTAGGTTTAATTTATTATGCCTTCCGCATCATGATTGGCATTGGTTTTTTCTTTGCTGGATTAATGTTATTAAGTACCCTGCAATGGTTACGAGGTAAACTTTCAGCCGACAATATTAGTCAGCAACGTTGGTTAATGTGGGGTTGGGTTTTCGCTGCACCTTTAGGCTATATTGCTGTTGAGTCAGGTTGGATAGTTCGCTGTGTGGGAAGACAACCTTGGGTACTTTATGGACAAATACGCACAGCAGATGGAGCTTCTAATTTACCTGCTAGTAATGTGTTAGTTTCCCTGTCTGCTTTTGCTATAGTTTACAGCGTTTTATTTATTGCTGCTTTGTATTTTGGTAGTCGCATTATTCGCACCGGGCCAAATCTTGATTTACCAATTCCTGGTGTAGAAATTACCAAACCCGCAGTAGATACCACACCTGCGGAATTTGTCCCCGATGAACGTCCTGTAGAAGCACAACAGTAGGAAATTCTATGGAGACGTTAACATATTTTCTGCCTCAAGTTTGGTTTGTGATTTTAGGTTTATTTCTCTTTCTCTACGTCATGTTAGATGGTTTTGATTTGGGAGTGGGAATATTATCTTTGACATCTTCCGATGAAGAACGTCGCGGACTTTTGATGACAAGTTTAAGTAATATTTGGGATGCCAATGAAACTTGGTTAGTTCTCATGGCTGGGGGTTTATTTGGTGCATTTCCTCTGGCTTATGGTACGATTTTAAATGCTTTGTATATCCCGATTTTAACAATGGTATTTGGCTTTATCTTTCGGGGTGTAGCCTTTGAATTTCGGGAATTATCCCAACGTAAATTGTTTTGGAATTTTGCTTTTGGTGCGGGAAGTTTTACGGCTGCACTCGGTCAAGGTTTTGCTTTGGGTGCAGTTTTAAAAGGTATTAATGTTGATGAAACTGGGCATTTTATCGGTAGCACTTGGGACTGGTTAAGTTTACCTTCTGTGTTGGTGGCATTAACTTTAATTCAAGGTTATGTTTTAATTGGTTCTACATATTTAGTTTGGAAAACCACGGGAGAATTACAAGAGACTCATTATAAAACCGCGAAACTTGCAGCTTGGACAACTTTAGTCGGTGCAGTTTTGATTACAATTACCACACCGATAATTTATGAAGGTGCAAGGATGCGGTTGTTTCAACAGCCGTTAGTTTATATTTTTGCAGTTATTCCTGTTTTGGGAGTGTGGTTAATTTGGCAACTTTTACAAAGTTTAAACCGCAAGGAAGAACGCGCACCTTTTGTTTGGACTATTTTATTGTTTGTGCTTACATTTCTGGGTTTGGGTTTAATTGTTTTCCCCTATATTATCCCCAGGCAAATTACAATTTATGAAGCATCTGCTGATCCTAGTTCTTTGGTAATCATGATCATTTTTATTGGGTTTCTAATTCCGGTGATGTTGTTTTACAATATTTATCAATATATTGTCTTTCGGGGTAAGGTGACTGGTGGTGAGTATGGGGAATAGTTGACAACCAGCCTTTTTGCGCGGATGGGTGGGTGTTAAAAATCAAGAAGCTGAAAAAATGCCTGTATCTCTTGATAGACTTGGTTTTGAGGCTGTTAATGTTATTCACCCATCCGCGCACCTTACCCAGACTGGGTTTCAGCGATTTTCACTGTTGACACAATTTCTGTAATGGACTATGATCATGATGCTCGCGCAACTGAACCTTGAAAACCAAATACAGATAAGCTTTCGGGATGCCGCTATTGCAATTTCCTTTACTCCCTATTAGGGATTGAAACAAGGAAGGGGGGAGAGTGCCAATAATCTACGGCGTGGTAATTGCAATTTCCTTTACTCCCTATTAGGGATTGAAACGGTCTAAGGATGATTTGAAAAATATTGATAAAACTTATTGCAATTTCCTTTACTCCCTATTAGGGATTGAAACATTTAATTCTGATGAATTAGCAGCAATGCTGCGATCGCTAATTGCAATTTCCTTTACTCCCTATTAGGGATTGAAACATTGCAAGAATCTTTTGATGGGTATGGTATTTCCAATTGCAATTTCCTTTACTCCCTATTAGGGATTGAAACTGTGGTGAGAAGGATTGAAAAACCAAGCTTTTAAAAATTGCAATTTCCTTTACTCCCTATTAGGGATTGAAACTGGGTAATAATCGGGCCCCCACATTCAGACTTGGAATTGCAATTTCCTTTACTCCCTATTAGGGATTGAAACCGGGATATCGCCGTTAATATGGCTTCTGAGTTCAAATTGCAATTTCCTTTACTCCCTATTAGGGATTGAAACTTTATCCTCTTTGGTTTCCGTAAGACTCATTAATTGCAATTTCCTTTACTCCCTATTAGGGATTGAAACCCACCTGAGTGATCAAGATGACGCTATTCGCGAAAATTGCAATTTCCTTTACTCCCTATTAGGGATTGAAACAACTTGATCTAAATATTGAAAGCTGCACAATAAAATTGCAATTTCCTTTACTCCCTATTAGGGATTGAAACTAAGACTGTTTCAGACATCGGAAACGTAAAACTTAAAGTTATCTCGTTCCCAGTCTCTGACTGGGAATGCTATCACAGAGGCTCTGCCTCTACTATCATTGAAGGCAGAGCCTTCTAGAATGCATTCCCATACAGAGTATGGGAACGAGAAGAAAACAACTTCAAATAATTTCACCTGTCACCTGTCACCTGTCACCTGTCACCTACTATAATTGCCAAACCTTAATTGACTTATCACCACTACCACTAATTAAAGTTTTACCATCTTTACTCACAGCCAACGCATAAATACCCCCAGCATGACCTTCAATAGTGCGGATTAACTTCCCAGTTTTTAAATCAAAAATACTAATTTTTCGACCTAACCCACCAGTAATAAAACTTTTTCCATCAGGAGTGAGAGCAACAGCATTAATGCTACCAAGTTCAGCAGTAAAATTGTGAACAACCTTCCCAGTTTTGAGATTCCAAACCTTTACATTCTTGCCATCAGTTTGCTGAATTGACTGATGAAAATCGTTATAACCACCATTAATTAAAGTTTGTCCATCGGCACTAATAGCGAGAGATATCACACTGGAAGCTCGTTGAGAATCAAACATGGGATTTTTCGGTTTTGGTGGTACTAAATTAGCAATTAATTTTCTGGTGCGAAGATTCCAGCGTTTAATAGTTCCATCTTCATTACCACTAATTAAATTTCTCCCATCTGGACTAATGACTACAGCAGTAGCAAAAACCTTAAAACTATGAACCAATTTACCATTACTCAAATTCCATAATCTTAAAGTTTTGTCATAACTGCCACTAGCTAAAGTTTTACCATCTGGACTAATAGCTATAGAAATTACTGATGCGGAATGTCCGGTAAGATTACGATTTAATTTTCCAGTTTCTACATTCCAAAGTTTAATAGTATTGTCAAGACTGCTACTAGCTAAAGTTCTACCATCTGGAGTAAAAACCAGAGATGTTACCCTTTCTGTATGTCCTGAGAGAGTGCGGAGTAATTCCCCAGTTTTGAGATTCCAGAGTTTAATAGTTTTATCATCACCACTACTAGCTAAAGTCTGTCCATCGGGACTAATAACTATGGTGCGGAGAGGTGCAGTGTGTCCAGATAGGGTCAGAATAGCTTGAGTAACTTGGGTAGTGCTGACTTTATTCTCAGCTATAGAAGGATGTAGAGGAACAGCATTGAAAAAAGTTGATGCTGTCAATGTTGCTGCTGTGAGAATTTGCCAAAATCTAGGTTTTACTATCATCTTCATTTAGCCAGGAAAATCGTGTAAGATTTTTATGTAAGGTTTGATTCAATCCCATACCTGTCTGTTCCGCAAAATTGGTTTGTATAGCTTAGGTGTAAAGTTTTTGTCTATTAATCCTAGTCCTAATCTCTGTATGACGAGATAAAAGCTCAACATAAGTATTTTTTATAATTCCCTCCTATTAATGAATTGCTAAGAGGATGTTTGAAAAATGCAGAAATTAAGAGATGATAGAATTAAGAGTTATTAGAGGATGATAATTTCACCCATGAATAAAATATTAGATGAAACCTTATCTCAACAAGTTGCAGAAAGCATCAAAAGTAAAGCTAAAAAGCCTTTTGAAAATGCTTACAAAGCAGCTTTAGTTACTGAAGGTGCAAGGTATGTTCAAGGCTTTATAGTGTTTACTGGTCAGCCCTATAAACCTGTTGAACATGGTTGGATTGAATTGGATGATGTGATTATTGATCCCACCTTCCCTTATTTACAAAAGAACCATAGAAACATTTGGTATTTTCCCGCACAAAGTCTGACTGTCAAAAAGCTAAAAGCGATTATTGATGAATCAAAAGAAGATTATCCAGAAGATGATCCTCTACCAATCTACGGTGAAGCACCTTATGATTATTATGGGGATTTAATGTTAGGTGATCATGAATATTTAGCAGCTTATCAAGCGGCTGAAGTTAAATGTCGAGAAATTAATGGCTTAGAAGCTGAAAAAAATTAAGATTAAATATAGCAATTTTCAAGAATTCAGGAGTCAGGAGTTAGGAAAAGTTAACCTTCCACCTCTTGCCTCTTGCCTTTTTCCACTGATAACTAACCTTGTTGGGTTAATAAGATTTACCATCGCTGCCAAAGTATTCTCTGTAGCTGCAAATTTTGTCACCGCGCACGTCAAAGGCAACTGCAACCCGATTTTTATAAAGTTCTCCAAATAATTTTCCCTCATCCCGAAATTCAAAGATAACGGTTTTTTCGTTGCTAGTAATGCTATCTACAGAAGTGAGCTTGATTCCTGCTTTAAAAGCTTCAGAAACATATTCAAAAAACTCTTTTGCTCGTTCTTTACCTGTATTTAAGCCGTGAAATTTTCCCATGGGAAACCAAAAGGTAAAATCATCTGTGAGCATATCTAAAAAATCTTGCCAGTTACCAGTTTCTAACCCATTTGTAAAATACTCAAATGCCAGTTGAGCTACTTTTAAAGTGTTTTCTAATGTGTTTGTCATGTATTTTATTTTTCAAAGTATTGAGAAGAATGGGGACAGCTGTATTCAAGCAGAGAATAGCTTATGAACCTGATATTACCATGAAGGGCGACTAGGAAAAATACTGTTAGAAAGCTTGTGTAAGTAGGTGGGTAGGATAGTTTATAACTATGTCATTGCTAACGAAGTGTATCCCTGACGGGAACCACAGGCTTTAGCGATCGCAAGGGTTTCGAGCATTTTACATTTCGTTATATAGTTAGATTTATTTGAGCTTACCTACTTAGCAGTATATTCAATTTTTGAAGAGGTAAAAGAAGCGATCGCAGTTCCGTCGTGATAGTTGTGCGATCGCCCTAATTAATTGACACCTAGCCAAAGGAATCAATTTTAAAGATTATATTTCTGATCCTGCTAATATTGGATGTAGTGCTATACCCATCAGGTGTGTCACCCCACATTTAAAATTTAACAACTACTTTGCCACAATTTTTCCCACTAAGCAGGTGTTGGACGGCATCAGGTATGGATTCTAAGCCGTTAAATTCTGTTGGGTTAACTACAACTTTAATTTTACCAGTGTAGAACAGATTGAGTAAGCGATCGCGTGCCTCTGGAATATATTCTTGATAATGTGGCATCAAAAAACCACGCACAGATGCACCTTTCCAAAATAGTTGATGATAGATGCGGGTAGTGGTAATTTTTTCGGGAATTTTTCCATATTCAGAGATAAAACCTACCACCACCAAACGTCCCCGCACTGCTAAATTTTCTAAGCAAGTATCAAAAACTTTTTTACCCACACAATCAAAAATCAAATTTATTCCTTTGGGGTATTCTTGCTTCAGGACTTGGTTGAGGTTTTCTGTACGATAATTGATAATGTGATTACATCCCAATTCTTTTAATAATTGCGCTTTTTTTTCAGAACCACAAACACCAATGACACGATTACTCGCTAACTTTGCTAACTGTACAGCAATATGACCAGTTCCCCCTGCTGCTGCTGTCACTAAAACCACTTCATCAGTTGTCATTTCTCCCGCTTGTTCCAAAGCGACTAAAGCTGATATACCTGTAGGCATTAATGTTAAAATCTCTGGTGTTGCTTCCCGCACTTTAATAGCTAAGTTGGCATCAATAACCTGATATTCTCGATAACCACCACCACGCACATTCGTAACAACAGCATCTCCAACTTGGAAATCTTTGATATCGTCTCCCACTGCGACAACTTCCCCCACCGCTTCCACACCCAAATCAAACGGGGGAGTTAAATTCACATAAGGAACTTCACCCCGACACAATAAAGTGTCAAAACCACCATTAACACCAGCAAATTTGTTTTTAATTAGAAGTTGATTAACAGCAGGTTCAACAATAGGAACTTCGATAATTTCAAGGGCTGATTTAAAATCTTGATTCAGTTGTTTTGCTATTAACTTTCTGTAGGTTTTTGTGTTCATTTTTGAATTTTACTTTTCTTTTAATCTGATAAGACTTACGCACAAGTTAGGGAATAACTAACCGCAGAGGCGCAGAGAAAGCCGAGAAAAGAGGTTTGGAGAGATATTTTGCGTAATTCCTGTTTTAATTCATTCTTGGCTTAGTTAAAAAAATCATAGATAGATATGGAAGATATGGAAAATATATCAAGCTTACAAGGATTTATCCCACTCTAATTGATGAGCTAAACCATACTTAATAAAATCTTCTTCTTGAGCTTTATCGCTCTTACCAAAAACACCTAAACTGTAAGGATTATCTTCCATACGTTGTGCAACTTGCTCTTGTTCAAATTGGATCACTTCCTCTCTAGGTTGATCCGGTTTAAAAAAGTCTACAACTAAAACCGTTCTATCGTAATTAGTGTAATTATGTGGACAATGTGGATAGCTATGATCTAAAACCATGAATTTTCCCTCATGCCAACAAAGCTTTTCATGGCATATTTTCATAGCCACATCACCCTCTGGCACAATTAAACCTAAATAACCACGATTTGTATGATGGTTATAGTTAACATGAAGCTTGATATCCAAACCTGGAAGGAATGTTCCAAAATACACATTTCTGAATATGTTATCATTATTTAAGTTAATTTGTGCTATTACATGAGCCAAATTAGTAAAATATTTTTCTCTTAAAATAAATGCTTTTTCGGATGCTTCATTTGTCTCATAATTAGGATATTTTATTTGATGTAATTGAATATATTCTTCAATAAACAAACCTTGGAATAGAATGCCAAAAGCACTATATTTTGAATTACCTTTGGTTTTAATGGTTTTGCTTTTAGGACCTAATACATCATAAGTAAATTTCAACTCATCCTCTGATGCCTGATTAATAAATCTGGTAAACTCATCTCTAATTCCTAGCCAGTTATCTTGAAAAGGCTTGAGAAAAGGAAAATCCTCTGGATTCAGATGATACTCATTAAAACTTTCCATTAGCTTTTCTCCTGAAGATGAATAAAAACTGTTACATAGTCATGGATTTTAGCTTGGCTTCCGGTAAAATGTTGAAATACCTGAATAACCCAGAACTTTAGCTTCTGTACTCATTTTAGTGTGAGGTCTACTGTGTCTGAACCTCCTGTATTAGATAAAATTATCAAAAATGTGCGCGTAGTTCGTCCCCATAATGACGCTGTGGAACTACTTGATTTAGGGATTAAAGATGGAAAATTTGCCCAGATTGCCCCTCATATTAGCCCAGACCAAGGCATAGAGGTATTTGATACCAAAAACCTTTTGGGCTTTCCTGGGGTCGTGGATGCCCATATGCACATTGGTATTTATCAACCCCTAGACCAAGATGCGGTGACTGAAAGCAAAGCAGCTGCGATGGGAGGAGTAACTACTAGCCTCAATTACATTCGGACAGGACAATATTATCTCAACAAAGGCGGTTCCTACCGGGATTTTTTTCCAGAAGTATTGGCGTTATCCGCAGGTAATTTTTTTGTTGATTACAGTTATCACGTTGCACCTATAGCTAGTCAACATATCGACGAAATACCTCTACTGTTTGCAGAACATGGGGTAACTTCATTTAAAATTTTCATGTTTTATGGCGGCTATGGGTTGCATGGTTTGTCAGACCAGCAAAACCTCTTTTTGATGATAAATAAAGAGGAACGGTACGACTTCGCCCATTTTGAATTTATTATGCGCCGTCTAACTCAATTGATGGCAGAACATCCAGAAGCACGAGATACTATTAGCTTAAGTTTGCATTGCGAAATTGCAGAAATTCTCAACGCCTATACCAAAATCGTTGAAAACGATTCTAGCCTTAGCGGACTACACGCTTATAGTGCAGCACGTCCTCCTCATTCAGAAGGGTTAGCAATTTGTATTGCTTCTTATTTGGCACATGAAACTAACTGTGCAAATATCAACTTATTACATCTGAGTTCGCGTAAAGCAATGGAAGCAGCTTTAACTATGCAAACTGCTTTTCCTCACATCAATTTTCGGCGAGAAGTTACCGTGGGACATTTATTATTAGACGTTGATACTCCTAATGGTACTTGGGCAAAAGTAAACCCTCCTATTCGTCCTCGTGCTGATGTGGAATATTTATGGCAAGCGGTATTAAATAATCAAGTAGATTGGATAGTTAGTGACCATGCTTGCTGTTCTGCGGAACAAAAAAGAAGTGCGACACACCCTAATAATATTTGGTTGGCAAAGTCCGGTTTTGGAGGTACAGAATATTTACTTTCCGGTGTATTAAGTGAAGGTAGTAAGCGGGGAATGTCTTACAATCTCATGGCTAAGTTGCTATCTTGGAACCCATCACGACGCTTTGGGTTATTAACAAAAGGCGATATTGCTATTGGTTATGATGCTGATTTGGTATTGGTAGACCCCGATGAAAATTTTGTGGTGTGTGCTGCTAAGTCGGAATCTCAACAAGGTTACACACCTTTTGAAGGTATGGAGTTAACAGGAAGGGTGAAAAGCACGTTTTTGCGAGGAAATCTTATCTACAATAATGGACAAGTTTTGGGTTCACCTCATGGGCGTTATTTAAAGAGATTTTCTGGTAAATGAATTACTTTTTTATATCTCACGCAGAGGCGCAGAGTTGCAGAGAGTTTAAATGAGATTTAGTGAAAATTTAAAAGGAATTGGTGTTAGATTAATTTCCATTTGCATAAGATAAAACTGTACCTACTTTTGATAAATCTCTATCAATTCTGACAAAAAATAAGCCCCCATCATCTGTGATATGTCTAGGAAGAGTGCTAAAACTGGGACAATAACAATAGTAATCCTGAATCAAATGATCATTTCCTATGTCCAAATATCCACCTAAAATGTAATCTTCTTCATTGTATGCTTGAACCATTTGATTTATTCCATCATAATGTGGTAATATAGCCAGTAACCACACTCCTCCACCGTTAGCATCTCTTCGCAAATATTTCTTTTTTGCAACTTCAAATTGAACTGTATCGGTTTTGCCCCAAGGTAATAATTTACTATCCAAAATGGGAATAAATTCATTTAACCTAGCATCTGGATGATTATTTTCTAGGTTCTTGTATTGTGCTGAACCGTTTTCCATCCACAGAATTTCTACATCTTCATTACCTAATACTTGCCAATCTCCTAATTTCACTCCTGCGGGAATAAAAGAATAGCAATGTTTAGTTAGTTTCCATTCACCTATTTGAATTGTACCTTTTAAAATAAACAGTTCTAAATCTGCTGTAAATATACCCGATGGTGCTTGAAATTGGGATGGTAAAATAACTCTGGAAGTAGACGCACCGCAATTATGCCAAGTTAGTAGTTTTCGACTTCCAGATTTTACGTTATTTGGCATTCCTTTGATGAGCCATTTTTTTTCTTCTGCTATACTATTTGTGTCAAAAAATTGATATTTTCGCGGTACATATTCTGGAGAAATAGCGGTTTTTCTGCCAGATAAATTCATTCTTCCTCTACCATCTCCACCCCAGTCTTCTTTAATGATTGGTACATTTAATAATATTGCTGTTTCTGCTGAATTTGTAGAATAATGTTGATTGTCCATAGATTGAAAAAAACTATTTCAAGTGGTTTCTAATTATATCAGGCAAATCATAGCCCCCTCCTCGCTTGCAGGGAGGGGTTCTGGATTACACAAGCCTCCGTTTAACTTCCTCAGCTAAATCTGCTAAAGCTACCTCTATTTGTTCACCTGATTTCAAATCCTTCAATGATGATTTTTCTGCTGCGGCTTCATCAGCACCAATAATCACACAAAATCTAATTCCTTGTTTATCTGCTGCTTGAAATTGTTTACCTAAAGGACGTTTTTCAAAGTTAGTCACAACATTAATTCCGGCTTGACGCAATTGCTGTGATACCTTTAAATAAACAGGCATTAAATCCTCTTGCATATTCACTACCACAACTTGGGTAGGTGTCGCAGATAAGGTATTAAGAATACCCGCTTTTAACAATCGACTAATTAACCGAGTTAAACCAATGGAAATGCCTACACCAGGCATTTTTTCACCCAAAAACATCCCCACCAATTCTTCATATCTGCCACCAGAACAGATACTACCTAAGGCTTCATGTCCTATTAAAGTAGTTTCGTAAACAGTCCCAGTATAGTAATTTAAACCACGAGCAATAGATAAATCAATACAGAAACGTTTATCAGTAACCCCTAAATCTCTTACTCCATTAATTACAGTTTCTAATTCACTAACTCCTAGATTAAATTCCTCGGCTTCTGGTAAATTTACAGCTAGGTATTTGAGTTTATCTAAAACATCATCTCTGCTACCATCAATTTTAATAAACTCAATAATTTTTTCAGTTTGTTCGGAAGAAATACCTTCTTTCTCTAACTCTAATTTAACTTTCGCTTCCCCAATTTTTTCCAAATTATCAATTATGCCAATACAAGCTTTAATTTGGTTTTCTGCAACTCCTACAGACTGAAAGAAACCTGTGAGAATTTTTCTGTTATTGATGCGAATGACAAAATCACCAATATTAATTGCTTCAAATATTTCGGTGATAATTGCTGGCATTTGGGCATCATATAGTAAACTGAGTTTACCACGAGCAACAACATCAATATCACATTGACGAAACTGCCGAAAACGTCCATCTTTAGCTCGTTCTCCCCGAAAAACCATATCCATTTGATAACGAGCAAAGGGAAAGGTTAATTCATTTAAATGACGCGCAATATAAGCCGCAAAGGGAACAGTTTGATCAAATTTTAAAGCCCTTGCTTCTGAACCAGTTTCGCCAGATTTATCTTTTTCGGCTTGGCGATTTGGTGGTAAAATTGGCTCAATACCATATATTATATTATCTCCTTGATTTCCCTTAGCTTGCAGCACTTCTAACCTTTCTACTGCTGGGGTTTCAATAGGTGTAAAACCATAGCTTTCAAAGACGCGACGGATTATATCTAATAGATGTACTTCTAAACGCTTTTCGCTGGGCAGAAATTCTGGAAAACCGCTAGGGGTAGAAAAATTAATTTTGTCACTTTTTGCCATGCTTTTACCTTGCCGAATTAATAATTATAGCTATTCACAAATTTGTAAAATCACCAACGTCATATCATCCGTATTTTGCCTATCAGGACCGATGAATTCCTGAACTTTATCAAACAAATAATCGACTATTTCCTGTGGTCCGTTGCAATAACGACAGGCTGCATTAAATGAAGTAACAAAATTATCTTCATCAAAGCGATCGCCACTAGCTGCCGCCGCATCTGTCAACCCATCTGTATAATAAATAACAGTGTCACCTGGTTCTAATAGTGCTTCCCCATCTTCATATTGACTATTAGCATCCAAACCAATCAGCATCCCCAAAGTATCCAATCGGCTCACGGTTTTAGTAGCTGCGTGCCACCACAGAGGAGGATTATGTGCAGCATTACTATAAGATAAAACCCGCGTTTTTGGGTCATATTCTGAATAAAACATGGTGACAAAGCGGTGGGAATTTTCCAAATCCGCATACATCACACGATTCAAATTTTGCAGAATTCCCGCAGCAGAATTACCATGTAATACTTCACCTCTGAGCATTCCCCGCAACATTGTCATAATTAAACCAGCAGGAACACCTTTACCCATCACATCGCCAATTACCAAAGCCCAACGAGCATCTTCAGCACTACTATTATTATTCGACTTTAACTGATTATTATTTGTGGGAATAAAATCATAATAATCTCCACCCACACGATTAGCCGGTTTACAACGTGCTGCCAACACTGCACCAGGAAGACTAGGACATTGACGCGGTAAAAGTCGGCGTTGAATTTCTGCCCCAATTTCTAATTCTTGATCTAAGCGTTCTTTTTTTCTCAGTTCTACCGCTAATTCATCATTTTCAATCGCTACCGCTGTTTGATCTGCAACCAACCTCACTAATTTTTGTCTAGTTTCTGTCCAACTATAATCTGGATCACGGCTTAAAACATAAAGCCATCCCCGTTCTGTATGCTTAACTAAAATCGCCGTACCAAAAATCTGTACATCTGGACCCAAATAGCGATGCATCTGATCATCCAAAATCCCTGTGGTTGCGGTTAGCGGCGCAGAATTGGGTAAAAGTGTAATTTGACTGCTGGCATTTTCTAGGGCTTTGCGAATATTTTTCCGTTGTTGGCTATCTTGCCAATGTAACTGTTCTAACCTGATTTGACCATTAGGTTTATAGAGAAACAGGGCGCTACCATCAGCATCGGTAACTCTGGTAGCCATGAGTGGAATCAGTTCCAAAAACTGATTCAAATTATTGAAGCTTCTCAGGGCAAATCCTAAAGAACTGAGCAAATCTTGAATTTTGTTCTGTTCCCGATGCAGCCTGGCCACAAGTTCTTTCAGTGCCACAACTGGAGTGACATCTGTCGTGGCACTAGTATTAATTTCAGTGGAGTGAGAAGGAACTTGAGACACAGGTAAATATACTATTGCATTTGATATTAACTGATGGCAGATTTATGATTTATGATCAATCCTTTTTATTTGGTATTGCTCAATCATATTCGACAAGATTAGCCATTTTAGCAAGAGTAGAAAGACTGATGATGTAATTTTGAGCAGTATTGGATTTGCTGGTTGGATTTTTTGCCATTTATTTATGAGTTTCCAGTTATGTATTTATCAATTAAACCGTTAATTAATCCTGTCCAGGATAAATCAGTAATTTTGTTAACGCTACAGACGGCTTACAATTTTTTCATGACTGAGTTAGTAATTCATATATCTTGGGAAATAAAGCTTTATCGTTATTAGAGTCATTCCTTACACCTACAGCGTAAGTCTTTAGAGTTTTTGATTAGTGGATTTTAGACTGGTTTGTTGATCAGCTGCTACTAGAGTGAGAGAAAAAAGATTTATCATCATACCTGTAAAAGCAAAGTTCTAAATTATAAATTGTAAACATTTAACTGGTATACCATAAATTTCTTGAATATTTACTCAGATATAAATTTTCTCTATTCAGTTTATGAGCTAGGTGATTTTTAATCACGGAAGATGCAATTTAGTTCAAGCCAAAATACAGCAGGAGTCAGGAGTCAGGAGTCAGGAGTAAAACTGGCTTTGTGTATAGGTTTCAATTTAGATTCTGTACCGTATGGCTACGCCACGCAAGCTATCGGCTGACGCTCACGGCGAAGCCTCATTGATCTACAATCTGCTGTATCTAGAATCTATGTAAATAGAAGCTAGACCCAGGGTACCCCTACTATCTTTAACCCAAAAGTTAACAGCAGGAGTCAGGAGTCAGGAGTCAGAAGTCAGAAGTCAGGAGTAAAACTGGCTTTGTGTATAGGTTTCAATTTAGATTCTGTACCGTATGGCTACGCCACGCAAGCTATCGGCTGACGCTCACGGCGAAGCCTCATTGATCTACAATCTGCTGTATCTAGAATCTATGTAAATAGAAGCTAGACCCAGGGTACCCCTACTATCTTTAACCCAAAAGTTAACAGCAGGAGTCAGGAGTCAGGAGTCAGAAGTCAGAAGTCAGGAGTAAAACTGGCTTTGTGTATAGGTTTCAATTTAGATTCTGTACCGTATGGCTACGCCACGCAAGCTATCGGCTGACGCTCACGGCGAAGCCTCATTGATCTGCAATCTGCTGTATCTAGAACCTATGTAAATAGAAACTAGACCCAGGATACCCCTACTATCTTTAACCCAAAAGTTATAAATAGGGTGTCTTGGTTCAACCATGATACTTCAAATATCTAAATGGCTGACAGAGAGTATTTATGAGTAATTTTGCCAGTAGAACCTGATAAGCAAGTCGGGAGTAATTAGCCAGTTTATCTATCTAATCAACTTTTTTCTGGATGCCTTTTGCAGTAATCAAGTAAGCTTGGTGCTGCATTAGATAAACCCCTTGTGCAGTAAGTAAAATGGCTTTAGTGTGAAATTCTACCAGAAGTTAGCCATTTTTTGTAAAAAAAAAGAATTATTTTAATTTATGAGACTGGGGACTGGGGACTGGGGACTGGGTGGGTAATATATTTTTTCCAATTACCAATTACCAATTACCAATTACCAATCACCCATTTAAAAGTGCTTCAACAAACTCATAACTAGAGAATGGACGTAAATCTTCAATTCCTTCTCCAGCACCAATAAAGCGAATCGGTAAACCTAACTGTTTGACAACAGCTAAGGCCACCCCTCCTTTAGCTGTACCATCTAGCTTGGTTAAGACAACACCGCTGAGTTGGGCAGCTTGGGAAAATACTTCAGCTTGTCGCAGTCCATTTTGTCCCAAGGTAGAATCTAGAACTAAAAGTGATTCTACATGGGCATTTGGGGCTTTTTTGTCGATGATGCGGCGAATTTTACTCAATTCGTCCATGAGGTTTTTCTTGTTTTGCAGTCTTCCAGCGGTATCTATTAATAGTAATTCGGTTCCTCGTGATTGGGCAGCAGCGATCGCATCAAATACCACTGCAGCTGGATCTGTATTCTTCCCAGGATTAGCAATAACTTCTACACCGCTTCTTGTTCCCCAAACTTTGACTTGTTCGACGGCGGCTGCGCGGAAGGTGTCAGCAGCACCTATTAAACATTTATAATCTGATTTTTGGGCTAAATGAGCTATTTTCCCGATTGTGGTGGTTTTACCAGCGCCGTTGACTCCTGTAATTAACCAAATAGTTAAGTTGTCTTTTTCTGGGGCAAAGCTAGATTTTGGAGTTGCTTGATTTGGTGCATCTAGCATATCCCGGAGGATTTTTTTCAGGTAAGCGATCGCTTGTTCTGGTGGGGTGACTTCATCCCGCAGTTTTTTCTGTAGGGCATCAATAATAAAATCTGTGGCTTCTACACCCACATCTGCTTGCAAGAGTAATGCTTCAATTTCAGCTACAGCAGCTTGATTTAAAGGTCCTTGACCAACAATTGATTTGAGTTGGTTGAGGATATTCCGCCGAGTTTTATCTAAACCTTGGCGTAATTTTTTCAGCCAGGTAATTTCTTCTATGGAAACATCTTCTGCCCGTCTGCCTTGGGCTGCCAAAACTTCTACCGACCACACAAACCCATCATCAAATTCTAGTTCGGGAATGTCTGCCTCTATCTCTGGTGTGGTTGTAGTCGATGCCAGAGTTGAGGTTGTTTCTGGTTCTTCAACTTCAACGGCACTGGCTATCAATCTTTCCTGCTTGGCTTGCCTTTCGGCGGCTGCCCGTTCTAAAAAGGATAGAGTTACTGGTTGTATATCGCTGACAGGAGTTTCTGGGCTGGTAACTTCTGATTTTTCAGTAATAGCTGCTGGTGCTGCTTGTTCATTAACAGATGTTTCTGCCGCCTGTGTTAGTGCAGCGACCTCCCCCGCTACTGTTTCTTGCGTTTCTTCAGTAATAGGTGCTGGTGCTGCTTGTTCATTAACAGATGTTTCTGTCGGCTGTGTTGGTGAAGTTCTTTCCTCTGTGGGAGTTTCTATGATTTCTTCAGTAATAGCTGCTTCTGCTGGTGCAGCTTCTGGAATCTGATATTGTTGTTTTTGCTGAATATTTTTATAGGCGGCTTTAGCATAAGCCAACAAGTCCGCCGTGTCTGGTGTGGTTTCTGCGGCTGGTTCTGGCTGTGTTTCTTGTGTAGGTGGAGTTTCCCCCTGTGGTTGTGGTGGTTGGGGGGTTTCAGAAGAATCGTTATGTTGACGGCGGAACCAATTAAAAACCATTGCAGCAGTATTATCAGTTATTAGTTATTAGTTATCAGTTAGTTATCAGTTTAATTTAATTTGCCACGTTTTCCGGGGCTGAAAGTTTTCGAGATATCCTCACTTTTAACGCACTTAAAGACCGGGGGGAAGTGAGGATATTACTCTATGCGGTCTGTTTCTGTTCTGTGACGCGGCGCAGGACACCATTAATAAAGCGATGCCCGTCATCGCCACTGTAACGTTTGGCTAATTCTACTGCTTCGTTGATGGCAATACTGGCAGGAACTCCCATGAAGTTCATTTCTGCTACGGCGATTTGCAGGATATCCCTATCGATTTGGGCTAGACGTGTTACTTGCCAATCTACTAAAGCTTCAGAAATTATCTTATCAATCAGATTGCGGTTTTCATCAACGGTAATCACTAGTTCTTTAGCGTAATTACGAACGTCCCTATCTTGATTAGCTAACTGAATTAATTCTGGGAAATCAACGGCTGTACCCAATTGATTGATGGCTGTTTGGGTGTATGTGATCGCTTCTTGGAGCATGGTTCTAGCTGTATTCAGGTCTGAAGCCCGCGTTTGGCTAGTTAAAAGGCGATCATTACTGCGTTGGAGTTCTCCTGCTGCATTATTGAGGGTGTCTTGCACTTCTGTAGTCAGAGTGCGGACTGCTCCCAGGACTAATTTGGCTACTAGTTGTTCGTCAGGCAGTTTCTCCAATTTCTTGGGGTTTACTGGCAGCTGGCTCAGGCTTAACAGTGCCAGTTCGCGCGCTATTTGCTGGGGTTTACGACGTTGCATGGTGGTGGTAATGGGGGAAGAAGGAATTAAGTAAATGAAGCAAACTTATCAATATATCAAGTTTGACACATTTCCACAATCAACTTTATCTGTGATGATGTTAGGCTTCTTCTACAGAAATAACATGATTTTTGGTTTCTCTTGTTGACAGTGCGGCTGGTAAAACCAATGGAGATATGCCTGTATTGGGGGCAACGATACCACCTGAGACTACAATTTTAAAAGCGTCTTCTATGGACATCGAGAGGTTTACTACTTCGTCTTCTGGCACTACTGCATACCATCCAGTGGTAGGGTTGGGGGTAGTGGGGATAAAAACGCTCAACATAGGTTGATTCATCTGCGCTTGGATATCACTGCTAATTACACCAGTGACAAAGGCGATCGCCCAAATTCCCCGTCTGGGATACTCTAATAAAACCACACGGCGAAATTTGCCGTTGGAATCTTTGAGGACTGTTTCTAATAATTGCTTGAGGGTTTTGTATACCTGACCAGCTAAGGGAATAGCTTGCAATATCCTCTCCCCAAAATCTAGCAACCACTTACCAACTATATTCCGAGCCATCAAGCCAATCACTAGGATGCTCAGTAGTGGTACAGCCAGTCCGACTACAAAATTCAGTACATTTACTAATATAGGGTGTAGACCATCAAAGGGATTCAGCTGTTTGGGGATTTGGGTGAGAAAATTAACTACCCAACTGGCAATAGTAATGGTCAGCCAGATGGTAGTTGCTAGGGGAATTACCACCAACAAACCAGCAATCAGGTCATTTTTTAAGTCCTGTTTCAGGCGTTCAATTACCAAGCCCCGATTCTCCTTTTTTTAGGCTACTAAAATTTTTGTGATTGTGTTCCCAAGTCCCTCAGAACTGGGATTTTTCGCTTAAGTTTCTTTTTAACCGGGATATAACCTTTCCAAGCCAAGCGTATGTCTTGGTTACTTCACTAGTGTTACTTTTCTTTGTAATACTTGTAAATGATTGTTGCAAGTTTCTCAGATATTACTAATCTTAACGTGCTATCTTACCAGATGCTCAAAATTGTTAAACAAAATAGGAGAGTCTGAGAATAGAGCGTTTCCCAGTTTAATTGAAGTACACACCAATTTATTTCCTGTTCCCTGTTCCCTGTTCCCTAAAACTAAAAAACTTTGTACCTTACGAGCATGGGAACTGCTATATCTAGTAAGTTACGTATTCCCAGGTGTGAAGTTTATATTTAAGTTTTGTTAAAAAAATTAATTTATGATTTGGCTCTCATCCTGGCTAGATTCGTCAATAACTAGGCTGGGTGTGGGTAGATATTTCATTTCCCAGACTTTCAGTAAAATCAGGTATTCGTAGAATGTTTGTAAAGTACACCAAGCTAAACCAGGTCGTCCGTCTAAGCAGCCACCTAAGAAAAAGTACATATAAATAAAGCGTATCATTGGTCTGACTGGTGTACGCAAAGATAAATCTTTGAGGGCGCGTCGTCTTTCTACTTCCGATTTTCCGAAAAATAAACCTCGCCAGTTAACTTTTCCGTTTTGTAATTGATACAAAGTTTCCTTAGCTTCATCAGTAGAATAACGGTTATGTTTTTCAATCCAGCGAGTTAAGCCTTTGCTGCAAGTGTAATGAGGATAGGTTTCTTTGAGAAAGCCGGTTGCACCATCACAAACTTCTCTTTCTGTATGGCCATAGTCTGTAAACCAAACTTTACCGTGACGGAAAAGACGTAATTGATAACGGGGATATTGGGTACTATAGCGAATCCAACGATTCATAAACATCACCCTTTCCGCAACATAGTAGGCAATATAGTCAGGATTTTTAGTTGCGGCTACGCACTCAGCAAATAGTTCAGGTGTCATTCGTTCGTCAGCTTCGAGAATGTACACCCATTCATATTTGGGAGCAACTGATTCTAACATCCAGGTGCGTTGTTTACCGTGGCTTTCAAAAGCGTGTTGGACGAGGCGGACAGGATAACGACTGGCGATTTCTACAGTGCGATCGCTACTGCAAGAGTCTACAACCATAATGTCATCGGACAGCATTGCTGACTCAATACAAGCGGCAATATCTAGCTCTTCGTTATAGGTAAGTATGTAAATTGATAACATTTCTAGTTGTATATAGATTTGACTAAATTTGAAATGTTTTGTCCCAGTGATTGATAATAAGCCGCCAACTCTAATTGACGGCTCATACTAGTTAACAATTGATACAGCAAATTGCAGGTAAATGAAGTACAAAATAAGAGGGAAAAACCGATGAAGCAAGAGAGTTTTACTGCTGACTGCTGAGTGCTGCTATAAACTAACGCGCTGGAGCTTTCCGTTTCCCGCCTTGTAAAGCACCCATACCTTTTAACCCTGTCCAACCGATGATCATATAACCGATAGATAACAATAAGCTGCTGATACCTATCCGTAGTCCAGACTTCCAAGCATTGTCTTTGGCTTGTTTTTCAGCTTCTTCTTTGCGTTGGCGAATTTGGCTGATTCTTTGTTTGGCTACTTCATTAGGATCTGTTTGTTGGGCAATAAATTTGTCCAATTCTTGGGGATTAGCTTTAAATTTCTTGAGTAATTCCTTTTGCTCTGCGGGCAGTTGAGGGTTATCAAGTGCTTGCTTGTATCTCTGCTCGTCCTTGATCAGTTCAGTAAACTGGGCTTTAGCTTGGCTTCGTGCTTGTTCTAACTGAGCTTTGGCCTGATCATTATTTAGCTGAGTGAGAAATTGAGACAGCTGGTTGTTAAGTTGAGATTCTGCTTGTTGGGCATCTTGAGAAATTTGATTGACTCTTTGTGTACTAGCTTGACGGACATTGTTGAGGTGGAGAGGAAAAATCAACAAAAACATCAAACCCAAGATGCTGGAGAGGATCAAAGATGGAAATTTTAAATTCATACCAGAGCGATCGCTACCTGTCTCCGCACTGTCAAACCAATATGCAGCCAATATCATCCCTAAACCCACCATTGGCACGATTCCCCTATCAACCAAGGCTGTTGATAAGCCGATTTGTGCTTGCTTATCAGTGGGACTGAAACCCAACAACAAAATCACAAAATCAACGAAAAAAGACAAAATACAAACTATCCCAATTACCTTGAGTGCGAGCGAAGTATTCGAGGAAGCAACACGGTTAACCATATTTTTGTAAATTTGTTGTGAATAAAACTGATTGCCATTTATCAAGTTACAACTCTTAGAGCATAAAGCCCATCAGATGGAGATTAGCTCACTGTGAGGATCGAACTTCCTATAGAAAGCCAAGACAGATTTTATCTGGTCAAAGTTTTGGTTTTAAACTATACCATATAACTGTAGTGTATTTTATCTTCAAAAAATCCTGTGTGTTTTCAACTATCATATAAGCTTAGAACTTGTTTGAATTGTTGTCACCTACAAATATGTGTTGCCAAACAGGTAAATCTTCGGGACGGTCAACATCAGCTAAAGTAGGTAAGTATATAGATGATAAATTAAGTTGCTGGGCAATTTCTACAGTTTTTGGGAATACTTGAGCCGTTCCCCATGGGATTTGAGAAAACAACTCTGGGATGACTCGGCGTAAACCGATCAAGTAATAACCACCATCCAGTGCAGGTCCTAACACCAGGTCACAAAGTTGCAGTTTCTCAAAGGCTGATGTTAAAATATGACAATTGATACCAGGGCAATCAGTACCAATGATGATTACCCGTTCTGCATGGCTACCAAGAGCATCTGCAAGCGATCGCATCATCCGCTGACCTAAATCGCCTTCACCTTGAGTTTGATACACAAAACCAAGACCCAACCAATTTTGCATTAGTTCCCAATTACCCCCTGCAAACCGCACTTCCACAGTTATAGCAGATATGGTTTGTAATTCTTTTACCTGCAATATAGTATGTTCAGTCATTTGCTTCTGGAGATTAGCAGCACCAACATCTCCCAAAGCAGGTGTCAGTCTGGTTTTTGTCGTCCCTGGTTCTGGATAACGGGTAAAAATAATTAGATGCTGTTTGGAGTTAGTTAGTGATTTCTGCACAGGAGACTGGGGATTGGGGACTGGGGACTGGGAAGGAAGAATGAATTTATTACCAATTACCAATTACCTATTACCTATTACCGACTTCTTAATAACAATACCTGCCACTTTCAGCAGTAGGATTTTCTTTTGCTGTTCTCAGAGTCCCTAAAATTGTGGATACAAAAACACAACGCTTTGCTTTTCCACCAGACTTACTGGATAGGGTGATTCTACCTAAAGGGGGTTTTCTCACACTGCCTAAATCATCAAACTGAATATTTTTTATATTATCAGACTCTGGTAAAGTTGTTTCATTATCTAACTGAATATTAGAATCTAAACTATTCCATACAGCATTTGCTGGGGTGAGACTAGCTGGATGAACTGCCCATTGAAGTATACCATTTTGTTCCCGAAAACTCGCCTGAACAGTCAATTTATCCTTTTTAGCTTGGCTTTGAGCTTGACGAATCGCTTGGTAAACTTGACTTTGAGCAATGTTGAGACGACGAGTATTCACAAAAGAAAGCCAACTTGGTGCTAGTATTGCTGCCAATATACCAATCAGAAAAAGAACAATTAAATTTTCCAGTAAAGTAAAGCCGCTACTTGATTGATAAAAAGATAATTTGCACCTTTTATTCATTGCTTAAAACTCAATATTTTTGATAGTCGCAGGATTTAGGAGGCAAAAGGCAGAAGTTTACGAATTATGAATTACGACTTATTTATACAAAAGACCTCTTCCCTGAATTCTGATGTTTGCGGTAGGGAAATAAGATTTTTGATTGGCACTGTAATTGATACCTGCATTATTATTAAGACGAGCCTGGGCATTACCTCGAATAAATACTTGTGCTGTTGTGTTAAGTCTATCAACACAAGCATAGAAACTGGTCATTTTACCAGTATTGGTCGTATTAAAACTTGTTGAAGTCACTTTTGACCAAGTAATAGCAGGATTTGTAGAGTTAGGAGGGCAAGTTGCTGGAGGTGGATTAGTGATAGTTTGATCAATATAGTCAACAAGTACCAATGTATTCACAGTATAGGCAGCATTACCCTTTGTCCATCCATTCATTCTTTGTCCTAAAGTACCTGGTTTATTGAGATCAAAAGGAGCAAAACCATTACTAGGGCAATATTCATCAGGACTACTAGAACTGCCTTTAATATATTTTCCTGGATATCCAGTACATGAAACTATCTTATTACCATCTGTAGTATTAGCTAGTACGCCATCTCTAATTTTCCATCTGCCAATGCGAGCTATTTTAGACCAATTAGAACCAGAACTTGTAGTATCTCGCATTAAGTAATAAACAACTAGTGCGTAAACAAAAGTATCATCTTTGCCTGTACCTGAAGATGGCAGGACATTTGTTATTAATTCTCGCTGCCAAAAGACGAGGACAGGAACTCTATTTATGCCACTGGGAGTTGAAGGCAGTTGTGTTTTGATAGCATCTATACCCTGGGCATCATATATATAAACTGCCTGTTGTAAGTCACGGGAAATGTAATCTAATGCAGCTTAAATTTCTTGTTCAGAAGTTGCTTTTGCTTGTTCTTTACGGTCTGTTTCCATGATAGTAATCATGAATCCTAGCAAAGATGTGATAATGATAAATGCCATTACCAAACCTACAAGCAATTCAATTAAAGTAAAACCATTTATTGGTTGAACAACCTTCAAGTATTTTATTTTGTTCGTGAGTATAAACTTGAGAGTATTCATCTTTAGATCAGGATTAGTAGTAATTGGTAGTTGGGAAAGAAGGGAACAGGGAACAGAGTTTTGAGTTTTGACTTGATTCTCCCCAGTCCCCAATTATCTACAACTTACAGGGGTTGGAGTCGCTGTTGGTGTGGGTGCAGCTAGGGGAGTACCTAAACGCTGACATAACGCCTGAAATGTAGTTCTAGTATTGGCTATTTCAGTTGTCATTTCCATTAATGGTGCTTGTTTATCACCCAGTCCAGCAGTTACAGGTGATGCAGTTTGTCTACTTGTTGCACCAGTATTGATTTTTATGGTTTTGCTAAAATCAATGTCTGCCCGATAAACTCGAATTGCTAAACGATAACCGTCATTTTTTTGGGTACTTTGGACAATTCGCCCTGCTTGAATGTAAAACAAATTATTGACGCAATCGGTACTACTAATGATGCCATTTTGGTTGTAACAATATAGGTCAGTTGCTGATGTAGGTGCTGGCATTTCTGTGGTAGTGATTAAATAATCATTGGGACTGATAGTAAGATTTCTATGTGTATCTGTATTAGCAGAAATTTGAGATACTATAGTTGGTGCTGTAACTGAACCAATTCTCACTCCATCAATAAATGTTCTTGCTGCTTGAGTTGCCAGTTCCACCCGTCGAGCTTGAACACGAATAGCTGTGGACATGACTAAAACTGGTGTGATCGCTGCTAGTAATAAGGAAGCTACAAGCATTCCCACTAATGACTCTAAAATGGTAAAACCAGAATTGTTTAAAGTGAAAGGTGGCAGTTTTAAAAGTATTTTCATATCTATGTTTCATCATCTCTTTTGGTCTCTTTTTTAATGGTTTATCATAGTTTCATTGACAAGTAGGACGTTGATCTTGGTCAATTGCATAGGTGTAGGTTGCAGTGGTTTTGGCACATAACAGGGTTTTTATCCATTCATCATCTCGACTGACTTCACGAAAGTATTCATTTGGTAATTCATTAGATGTTGTTACCAGTTTTTGGGAAAATAAATCAGGTGACTGAGATAAAAGTCCTACATCATAAGTCCATTGTCTTGTAGGTGGTAGGTAGCCAGAAGTTCTACCATTGTTAATGGCAATTTTGTACTGAAAATCACTAGATTGAATATTTATAGATGTGCTGTATGTTCCTGTTGCGTAAGCACTTCTTTTCATTTGGATAAAAGCACCAGTCATTTTGGTAGCAATAGCATTACTGCTGGGACTCCAGTTTTCTAGGCAGCGGACAAGGTTTTGTAGACCTCCGTTATCTTCGGTGGAACGACCTGGGTTATCTCCAGTCGCGGCAATTAAGTTAAAAGTAGTCTCTGTTGCTATTTGTAACCAATAATTGTGTGAACTACTGGTAATGCTTTCGGTGTTATTGGGGTCAGCAGGCGTGGCAAAGGGTTTGTGAATTTGTAAAATTGGTTGCCAAATTCCATTCTCGTCAGGTACTAACCAAGGAATGAGAAATGGTTGAGAGTTTTCGTTTTTTGCTAATCTGGGTAGTGTTGTTCCTGATATTGGAAATGCTTGAATTTTATTGTTATTATCTACCCCGTAAATAGCAAGGGGTGTTGTTAATTCACCAGTGGTAATATCTCGTTTAAAAGCTATTCTTTTGGGTAAAGTTGCATTATTCCAACCGTTTGCTGCTGGGTTGGCGCTCCCAAGCGATCCGGTTTTGATAGCACTCATTGATAGCCCTTCAATATTACCTCCTCCATTTCGCCAATTATTCTGTCCTTGTGCGTCGTATGCGTCGTGAGGAACGTTGGTAATTACCCAGTTTTTGGGGTTACTATTACACGCAGCAATATCTGGTACTGAACAAACTTCAAAGACAAATTCTCTGGCTTGTACTTGTTTGACTACAGGTGTAACAAAGTTGTGAAAATAAGAACTACCTTGGATGCCATTTATATTTGGGTCAAGGTCTACCTTGGGGATACCATCACTGTCATAATTTGCGGCGACTGTGGGAGCGTAGGTATTATATTTGAAGTTGCTTGGACGGCTGTTAAGTGATGCAGTATCCCCGCTGTTATTGTTCCAGTCGTAGTCTCCCTCTTTGCGAAAACCAAATCTGAAGTTATTGGAAAGTAAGGTGATAGAGTCTGCTAATACAACTGCATTCCGCCATTCATCACCAGTGTTGCAATTTGGTCGTTGTGGATCACCTGGACGACAAGCAAAGTTAGAGTTAATGTTACTGCGAGTGTAGAAATTACTCCAATTAGATGCTAGTCCTGTAGTAAATTCTTCTTGGGTATGTTGATTAAAGTCGCCTTTGATGTAAACAGGTAAATTGGAGACTAAAATTAAACCCTTTTCTGCTGGTTTGAAGGTATTGTTTGTACCACGAAAAAGTTTAGTTGGTGTTCCATTGTTACTTGTAATTAATATACCGTTGGGACGACGGGTAGAATCTAGTTTAAAATCTACTGAATTTTCTAATTTTGCTGCTTCTGATGTACCTGCACTGATATCGGCTAGGGCATCATCACGAGTAGCATAGATAATACCGCTATTGGGTAGTAAATATTCATTTCCTGATATTGCAGTTGTGCGTAGTTGATTTAAGTCTAATACAGTGGCACGAATTTCTAAAGGTTGTCTGTCTTTTAATGGTAAATTGTATGATAAGTCAGAATCTAAATTATTAGTTTGATTGGCTTTAACCTGTCTAGAATCTAAAAAAGCTATTTCTTTAATTGCACCGTGAGGAATAGGAGGAGTAGTAGTAATGGGAGTAATGCTACCATCCATAATTTGCAAGGCGCATAGGGCTGCATCTATGGCAGACTTTTCTGATAATGTGCGGTTTGTTTTTCCTAACGCATTTTTCAGTGGTTCATTTACCCAGCGTTGAGAGGGATACTGTAAAGATGCTTGATAACTCAGTAAATTTGCATAATTACTGGCGGTTTTGGTTGGAGGTGGATAGACTATACCGTTGTTAGATAAACCATTAGCATCTTTTTCTATCCCTACCGCATCGGGTAATGTATCCATATTTTTCGCTGTGATGCTATTTGTGGGAATGTAAAAGCTACTAATACAGGCTATTGGTATGGGATTGCTCTGATTGTAATTAGCAGATTTGTAGTGATAAACTACTGTAGCCCGCATTTTTAAATAAGGGGTAGTTATGTCACTTCCAAGCAACCCAGGCAAAATAAACTGTAATGATGAATCATACATACTATAGGGGTTAATTGTTGTCTGTGCAGGTGCGAGAACTTGAGGTACTGGCAACATATCAGACCAGATTTGTGTAGAAGCGCCCGTGAAATCTGTGGTAGCAGCAGTATCATTTCTTGGTAAATAAATTCCTGCTCCAGTCACCACACGCAAGCCACCAACGGGATGTTCTGGGTTTTTGGGTACTTGGGCGGCTGCATATTCCCAGTCTCCATCTCTCTCAGTTGCTGCTAAATCAGCTAGTATTTGTACGCTGGTGCGGCGGGTTCGGGGTGTAGTTTGATTGCTCAGATCCCAATTGATGTTTGTAATATTTTGGGTATCGTCTAAATTTGCACTGAGAAACCGATTTTGTTTATTATCCCACCACAGTTCAGGTAAGTTGTTACCAACTAAAGTTCTATCACCTAAATATTGCTCTACACCAGCTAACTCTTTTTGTAGTTTATCAATTGGTTCTGTTGCACTAGGTTTGAGTAAGCTACCAATGATGTTTAATGATAATTTACTATTGTTAGTTCCCGTTGTTCCATCACTAGCATAAGGATAAACCCAAGCATCTATAGGACGCAGTGTATCACCACTACCTTGTAATGGGTTACTGATGCCATTCACATCTGTTTGTTCATCACCAAAAGCTACTTCTTGAAAGGGTACGTGGCGGGTACGTCTTTTAAAATAAAGTTCTAGTTGATGACGACGAATGTTGTCATATTTATCAATTGTGTATCCTGTATCAAGTTGTTTTTGCTGTTGAATAATTCCCTCTTTAACTTCTTGGGGATCTGTAGTTAGAGAACTAGCAAATTGAGCATTAACTAATTTATTGATGCGCTTGGCATAAGCTAGGCTATTGAAGGCTAAATTGCTGGGGGAGTTTGTTACTGATTTGTTTGATGTGACATCGGGGTTATAGCCAGAAACATTCTCAGGATTAATTTCTTTATCTTTAAATAAATCAATTATGGTTGCTGTTGCTAAATCAGAAGCATCTGTAAATTTCCCCGCACCTATGTCACCACCAACGATAATTTTAGAGTTTTCTGCTTCATAAAAACAGGAATTGGGACTGCTAACTTGATAAAGTCTGATGCTGCCTGAATTGGCAGCAGTTAGTAAATTGCTATTAGTAAAAATCCGCCCGTTGATTTTGAAGTCTGTATCGGTCGTGATTTCTAAATCATCTTCATAAATAATGGCGTGGTTAGTGGGTGGAATTTGCGCCCTGTCTTGTTGATATTCTAAGGCAGAAAAGCCTTGATTGCCTGTGTAAATTTCATAATTAGCTTGATTTTCTGGAGGGATAGTATTTGTGGTGGTAATGGGAACTGTAGCGGTATAAACAAAAAAAGCTTTTTTCATTTTACTGCCAATCCTAAACCAGCCATTCATATCTACTAAACTGGCATTTGTACCAAATATAGCGTGACATTTTGCACTGAAGTTACTAGGATTCATGGGTGTGGTTCTAGTTTCTAAAGGAGTTCTGGCACGAGTATATTGATTATTACTTTTAGGAGGATTTTTCAAGTAAGTTCCATAAAGGGTATAACTATCAAATTTCCCATTGTTATCGGTATCAATGGGAAATTTCCATGCTGTTTTTAGGGGTTCATGGCTTTGAAAATTTAGTATTAGGGTAGTTTCATCACCAAAGGTATATTCATGAATATGTTCGGCTAAGTTGTTATATAAATCTTGCTCTGATGGTAAGGCTTTTGGTATTCGTTGGTCTTGAAATAGCTTATTAATTTTCGCTCTAGCTCGATCTAGGGCTGGTGTAGCGGCGTTAATAACAATTTGATTAACACGGACATTACTGGCGTGTTTAGCCCTCTCAAATGAGCGAAACATGATAGCAAGGGTTAATAAAACAACTACCATAGAAACCATTGCTACTGTTGGTAATACAAAACCTGCATTTGCTGATGTTAGCTTTTTTTTGCTGCGGAAAATAGCTTTTAATAGCCAAATAATTGTTTTTTTAACTGCACGTAAAAATTTGAGGATTATCTTTTTAGAAATCCTTGTTTTAGCCTTGAGTGGCTGATATTTTCTGGGCATAGATGCTACCCTGTCAAGTAATTGGCAGGTCTGGATAATGTTTTTATTTACCCATGTAGAGACTTTGAATGAATGTCTTTACAGGGGTTTATAGTTTTTTATTTTGATATATTTGACACTATTTTTTATACCGTATATATACGGTAATTTTATTAAATAATGGTTACTTTAATTCCACATTCCGCACCCCCTAGTGTCACAATCGGTTATTTCGGTTTTTTGACCACATTAAAAGCTCTATTCTATACAAAAACATAGAAGTTTTAGATAGCGAAGCGCTGCTGCAAGCAGTTCGCCAATTCCAAATCTCCAAACGACCAATTTTCGTTGTGTGTCAGTTTAGGGTGCGGAAGGTAGGTTTAATAAGTCTTTAAATGATAGGTTAATCTGGTTCATAGGGGTTTCGTCGATTGTGTGGTAACTTTCTATGAAACCTTTTCTCTGTAACCTTTGTAAGCTTTTACTCTATTTTTTGTCCTGTACACAGATCCACAAGAGCTTTTGCATCGTTTTGATTGATTTGTTCCTAAATCCGGGTTTCAGGAATTTTTGAGCATTGGGTATTTTTTCCTGATTCCACAAGGGTTTGATGCTCGTTTCTTCCTCAAAAATGTTTAAATACCACTAATTAGACCTAGTAAATACAGTAGTTTTGACTTCTATTGTCTCATTTGTGGTATTTGATAAGTTGCCATATAAGTAAAGATCCACTTGTTTTGTATTTGTATATATGCAAGCATAAAAACCACTGCCACCTCTAAGTGTACTACCAGATGGACAAGTGGGAGCGCCTGAACTTGGATCCTGAATCCCGTCAACTAAAAAGTTATGATCAACATCAGTACCAGAAGTAGGACTAGGGGAAGGAACTGTAAGAGCGGCCGAAGAACTACTAGGATTAGGATTATTAGTACCAGTAGCATCAGGAAGAGGATTTCTAGCGTTTGAATAACGCCAAATTGAATTGGGCGAATCCCAGCCAGTCCAGCTACCAGAGGTGTAGTAAACAACAGTATATGATCTATTATTATAGAATTTAGTACCAGATGCATCTACACCACTTGCGGGATTGGGAACCGGAATTATTAACCTCATAACTCCTGTACCTGAAGTTATAGTTGTGGTTGTGGGTGGAGATGCAGTAGAATCTGCGGCTACCACTGTTTTTGCCATTCTAATTTCGTTAGCTACATAATTTAAGGCACGATTTAAGTTGCTACGGCGTTCACTTTCCAATTCTGCTTTGCGGTTTTGTTTCAGTATTCCTACAAATGCTGTTCCCGCTAGAGCAACAACAATTGCCATGATTATGGTTGCTACTAAGACTTCTATTAAAGTAAATCCTTTGTTAACATCATCATTAAACTTGATATTTTTTATGTAAAAGTTCATTTTTTTTCACCTGCAAAATAGATAAATTATTGCTAAAATATATTGCTATTGACAGTTAGCAGAACTGGCACCAGCACCGCTGTATTTGCCATTTCTAATTAAGCCTAGTGGTGTAGATAACACTAAACATTTTTTGAAGTTAGGATTTGTAGAAGGAGTGACAACAACTGTGATCTCACTTGAGCTATTTCCTAAATTATCAAAATTTACAGATGTAGCTGATGCTGTCAAAGATACATTGCTTAATGTGCGATCGCCTGTCAAAAGACAACTGCTGGTGGTCGAGCTTGTAATTGTTTTTGTAGCTGTATTCAATGTCACATTACAGGTTTGTGACTTAGCCATTGCTTGTCTTTGAGCTTCTTTCATCGCTCCTTCGATGCTGGTGATTGCAGAATCTACTTTTTTTCTCTGAGACCATGCTAAGTAACCGGGAGCAGAAAAAGCCGCCAGTATACCAACCATGACTACTATTACCAATAATTCTAGAATTGTGAATCCCTGATCATTTAATACATTGGAATGACGCATAAGGTATGACCTCGCTAGAGAGTTTGGCTATAATGTTAGTAGATGGAGAACCGTTGTTATCTTTAACAACTAAATAATTTACCCTCAAAACATCATAAGGAGCAACAGAACCAGTAAAGTTATAACTATCATTTCGCATTAGCCACAGTTTTTTCTGGGTAGTCGGTATGACGTAAGGATTTGCACCTAACACAGGTTTATAAGCAATACCAGAAATAGTTGTTGCCGAACCGCTGACAGTAGCCACTAAAGAGGGACTAGTCATTAACCTGTTAGCCAGTCCTTTATCTGAATTTGCAGATGTGGCACTGCATGATGTATTGCTTACAGTTGTAGCATTAGAGGCTGGTACTTTGTTAATAACAGGTGATATTGTAGTGGTTGCACCTGAAATAGTTAGAGTATAAACATCAGGTGTTCCCTGAAATTGGATTTTTTCGCCATTTAGCAATCCTTCAGTGGATGATAGGGTTATGGTTCCTGCACTGGGAACAGAAGATAGTGTCGGAAATTTATATTGAATAGCTAAATTCCTGATGTTTTCTAGGTCTTTCTGAATCAAATTAGTTGCTGTAGTGTACACTTTAGCCTTAGCTTTAAAAGCAGCAGAAATTACTACCATTTGCATTGCCACTGCGGTAAAAAAAGTTACAATTAAAATGGCAACTAAAACTTCGAGTAAGCTAAAGCCTGCATCTGGATCGCATTTTGGTTTTTTCATAATTAATTTGGTATTGATTTAATTGATGGTTTTGCGTTGCCATCCACTAATAGGATCAAGTGTGGGTTTCATGTATTTTGGTGCTAAACCGCCTAATTGATCCCAGTCACCAGTTTGTTTGACGACTACATTACTACTGTTGGAGCCACAACCAGCCCCCCCATCCTGACCAGTAGCTACGTTTGCGCTATTACCTTGATTTCCCCATACCTTTGTCCAAACTGCTCCATTGACTCCTCCTGCACCACCAGCGCCACCCTGTACGCCTACCATATATTCAGGTGCTAAGATAAAAGCATCAAAATAATTACCGCCATTTAGACATATTTTGGGGTTTCCTGTCGTCGCTTCTCCAAAAATTTGAAAATTTGTCGCTTTACAACCTGTTACTCCTGTACAGTTGTGTGTAATAGTCACATTATTGGCATTTATACTGCCTGTTAGAAATATAACTACTTTCTGCCCTGGTGTAATATTCAATTTTGTATTCTGAGCAATAGCATCAACTGAATATACATAAGTTGCGCCGTTGAAACTTGTAGTAGCATCAATTGTTGCGCCGGATGTACGTGGAAGAGTAAGAGTGGCACCACCAGGTGCTGAAGTTGCACCTGGTGTTGAACTATTTATTGTTTGTAAGTTAATTACACCTGTTGGTGGTCTTGATGGTACACCTGGCATCTGCATTTCTGTCTTGTTCTTTGTGTAACCAGTAGTGACGTTTACTGTAGTAAGATTAATATCACAATTATTGACTAATACATTACCTTGAATTGTGTTGCCACCTGTAGCACTAGGATCATCTGCAGAAGAACCACCAACCCACACTCCCGGTATGGGAATATTGTTCACATCAGGTTTTCTAACAGGAATATTTACTTGTAATCTGCTAATTGATTTACTAGCGGCGTTGTTTGCTGATGGATTAGTGATCCTCCCCTCAACAGTTAAGATACCTCTTCCTAACACCTGTAGACTGGGGTCAGCGGAAAAACCTCCTGGATCACCAGTATATTTGTAGCTAACCAGTCTAAATTCTCCCTTTGTGCTGTCAGTTGAATCTACTGGTTTCCAGTCTGTGCTGGCAAATGTGGTTTGTATATCACTTGTACTTGTACCACTGCTACAACCTGCTACAAGTCCTGGAATTTTTACACCTGTTTCGTTTGCATTAGACCAACTCATCTGACCAGTGTTAGTGGTAGTTGTTGGATCGCCACAAGATTCATTGACAGCGGTGCGCGTTTTATTAGCACAATCTGGATATGTGGCTAATAATCGATTGGTGTTGAGAAATTGATGATAATAACTAACACCTTTTTCGGCGACTGCTAGGGATCGTTCTGTTGCTTTTTGGGTTGAGGCCACTATTTGGTCTCCTTGGGATCTCATCGTCATGGTTAATCCCACTAAGATCATAATTAACCCTAGTGATACAGCAATGACAATAGCGAATCCTGATTCGCCAGAGTGGAGTAGCAAAGCCATTTTTAATCTGGTATTCATAATTTTTTCCGGGTATGGTTAATTATTTGCCGATAAAGATAGATAATAGTGACCGATTGTTGATAAATTAGCCTATGTTTTTATACTGATTCAATACGACCACTAAAGATGGTTGATTGCTTCATAAAACATCTTATGACAGTCTTTTAGAAAGTTGTAGTGATTCCAGACTACACAAAGCTGTGATCATAAGACCAAAGCGCAGGTGTTGATTTATTCCTAGCATACTCTATTATATTGTTACTTGTTTCAGTAACTGTACTGGATTATTAAAGTTTTAGTAAAGAGATGGGTTAAATAGTTTTACTGTGTTCATCTATCTTGTATTGAAACGGAGCAACTAGAAGATTGTGGGATATGTTCAAATGCAATAAATGTGTTAATTGATGTCATTTGATCATCTGTACACAAAAAAGCAGTAGAACGCAAAATGGATGTTCTACTGTTTTTTAGAAGAAAATATCTTTTGTTTTTCCACAATGTGATACTAACTATCCATTGGTTGTCATCTTTCAGCCATGATCTGAAGTGATGAGTTTATGCTTTTTTTAACATTTTAAATTTGCGCTGGCAAGCTAAAAACCCAACAGTTGCCAATAAACCAAACATAGCTGAAGGTTCGGGAGTAGTCCTGATAGCTGCTACTAAAGCAAGAGAGGGAACGGTATCGTCTCCGCTCAAAGTATCCAGTTTAATGTATATTTCACTGATGCTATCGTTTAAAGCAACTCCAAAGTCATTTAGGTCTATGGTAGCTACATTGACATTGAAGGTTGGATTACTAGTAGAAAATCCAGTAAATAAGCTGTCATAAGGCAAGTAATTGTTTCCGTCAATGCTTACTTGAAATGTATCAGGAATCCCTAGATCAAAAAAAGCTAAGTCGTTTCCTGAAAGATTTATTACTGGAGTATTAAATCCTAATTGAACAAATGCGCCAGGAGTAAAGGAGAACGCATAGGTAGTCAAATCTTGATCTGTTAGAACAGTTTGTATAGATCCACCTGGTGTAGTGAAATTGCCAGCAAAGTTTACTAAGGTATTGGCAAAGTCTTCGTCATTAAAATCATACCCTGCTATGTTGACAGCACTTGCTGGTTTAGCAAAAGCACCCAATCCCAACATAATGCTACTTACCGCCACACCAGCACTCAAAGAACGTAAAGCTTTTTGAGAGAAAAATTGACCTAACTTCTTTAATGTAGTCATCTGAATCCTTTTTGGTTATATGGTTGGGTTCTTTTCGTTCAACGGATGCGCTGTGATTTGGACATACTTGATTAGCATCAGTATTATTTTAATCACTTAGCACTATGCTTTTGCGTCCGTACAACTACTAAAAATTGTCGATTCAAGCATCAGTATAAACAATAAAGACCTAATTGGGAATATGTAGTCATGAAAAAGACCCAACTTCATGAAAAATTTACAGAATAAATTATTGATTCTACCTCGAAAGAAATACGCAAATTCAAGAGAATTGTGGGCTTAGTAAGGCTGTATTGCCTGCCATGCTTATATTTGCGATCCAGTTAAAGTTATTTTCTGCCTCTTTAATTGCTTTTTTATTTTTTAAAGAATAAACTTTATGATATGTTTTTTCTGTGAATTTTTACTTAAATAAGTCTGCTGATAGATGAAATATTTTGTTAAATTTGCGTGCAATGCAGAGGCAGTTGGAAACAGTATATACTAACAAAGGAGGTAACTAACGATACCTCCTTTAAATACAAAAGATTAGTAATGGTTTAAATTGATACCAGCTTCTTTAGCCATTGCTTCTAAACCTTTGCTATCTAGGGTTTTGATGGCTTTGGTAGAGAGTTTCAGTTTTACCCAACGATTACCACCAGGCCACCAAACTCGCTTGCTTTGCAGATTAGCTTGTTGTAGACGCTTGGTGCGACGATGGGAGTGGGAAACTGCCATTGCATTATTGGCTTTTTTACCGGTGAGTTCACAACGACGGGACATTAAATATCTCCAAATTTCTATTTGAGTACAACCTTCCTATTGTAGATCATGGATAAACAACGTCTCAGAAAACTATTAATTGGCGATTTTACTTGGAAACGGATGCTCAAATCTTTAGTTTTTATCTACACTTTGTTTGCTGTCTATGTATATTTTCGGGCAGATAGTATGATTTTTATGCCCCAACCCTCTAGCTATGAAGATACAAAAGACACTCTCAAGCTTAAAATTAGAGAAAATCAGCAAATTTCCGCAGTTTATTTGCCTAATCCTACAGCTAAGTACACCATTCTTTATATTCACGGTAATGCGGAAGATTTGGGAGATATTCAGGAAATATTAGCAAAAATTCGCGATTTGGGTTTTAGCGTCTTTGCTTACGACTATCGAGGTTATGGTACGAGTGAGGGAACACCTACCGAAAATTCTGCTTATGAAGATATTGATACTGCTTACAATTATTTAACTGAAGATTTAAAAATTAAACCCGATAAAATTATTGTTTTTGGACGTTCAGTAGGGGGAGGTTCAGCAGTAGATTTAGCAGCACGAAAACCGATAGCTGGTTTAATTATTGAAAGTACATTTACTTCTGCTTTTCGGGTAGTTGTGCCTTTTCCGATTTTACCTTTTGATAAATTTACTAATTTTGATAAAATCAAAAAAGTCAAATCTCCTGTCTTGGTGATGCACGGTAAGTTAGATGAAGTTATCCCTTTTGAGCATGGTGAAAAGCTGTTTGCTGCTGCAACTACACCTAAGCGTTATTTATGGTTAGAAACAGCAAATCATAATGATTTTTTCGACGTTGCGGGAGAAAAGTATGGTCAAACTTTGCACGAGTTTGCTGATTTAGTATCAAAAAACTTATCCCCCTAAATATATGATTATCTCGTTCCCAGTCTCTGACTGGGAATGCCATCACAGAGGTTCTACCTCTTTTTACTAAAGGCAGAGCCTTCTATAATTCATCCCCATACAGAGTATGGGAACGAGAGAAACGAGAGAAACATTTATTCAGATTCCCGACTTCTGATGATGATTCATAAATTGTTGAGAAAGTTAAAGCAAGAAGTCGGGGATCTTAACCTCGTTACGCACCCTACAATTAAAAAACAATTCTTCCTTCTAATTCTTCCATCATTTCTTCGAGGAGTTCTTCCATCATTTCTGCTCTGAGAGAACGCAAACTGGGGGGACCTTGAAGAAATTCTTTGATTGTAATTCTCTTTTCTCTAAAGTCCTGAAGAAAATTACGAATATCAACAATAATATCAATTTGAGACTCTAGTTGTTTCAACATCAACCCCATAGAATCTATTCCGTGTTTAGCAGCTTTACGAGAATCAGAAACCATTGCTCCTTCGGGAGTATTTTTAGCTAGACGTAGCTCCTGTTTTAATTTATCATATTGAGTTTTAAGAATCTCATTTTGCTGTTCTAGATTTTTACATCTGCGGGTTAAATCATCTTCGCTATTATTATCAATAGTTTCTCCTAACTGATGTTGCATTTCAATTTCTAAAAGTCGCGCTAAATCTCCTTCTTGGTAGGCTTTATTGATTTCTTTCATGATTTCTGTATGGGACATTTGGGTTTCACTGTCCTTTACTTTATCTGGATGAAAGATTTCTGCTAATTTTAAAAATGTCTGCCTAATTTTTCTGGATTCGTCTGTTCTACTAGCCGAACTTGATTCTACTTCCTGTTGTGAATCCCAATATTGATGACGGTTTTGACGACTGTGATTATCTTCTGTTTCTGGTTTTTCAAACAATTCATCTAGTTCTGGATCTTCTTCTTCATCGCTACCAGACTTTGGGGTGATTATTCCTGAGATTTGCAGATTCATATAAAGGTATTCTATATTTTTTTGGGTTTGTTTGCCAAACTTTCTCGTAGTCAGAATTTCCTTAAACAACGCATGAATTTGCTGATCTAAGTCTGCCATTTTTTTGAAGCAAGGACTGGCTTTCTGAAATATTTCTGTTGCTAAATAACGCATTTGTTCGACGAAATTATTTATTTCTGTCCGCTTTCTCTTAATCTGTTTGAGTAATGATTGGTGTTCTTTTTCTAAAGCCGCTAAATGTATATGCAGATCAGAAAGTGCTAGTGTTGGACTTGGGGATGTTGGTGATGCAGACTTGGTTTTTCTAGGCATGGAAAAGGTAAGTAAGGTTAAGGTTTACAAGATATCTTAATGGAGATGTGAGTAATTACTATTATTTTGTGTATCTAGTGAATTGATATTTTATTTTACTATTTTTCTACTACGTAATTCTATTAAATAAATTTAATCTATCTTCAGAGGTATAACTATTCGTGTATAGGATACTGCTGGTTGGCATTTTCCACCCTACTTTGATGGAGAAAATTCAAGATGTCAAATCAGCAATTACTAATCACCAACCACAAATAATATCATGAGTGGCTAATTACTTATCATGGAGTAGAGAAGTTGTATACAACGTCTCTACTACAAAATTGATTTTAGATTGAATTCTTTAATTGCGCTGCTGTTACCCAAGCACCGTGGAAACCATAAGGTACTCGTTGGGGAATAATTACTCGTGCGACTGGTTCACTGGTAACATCTTGAGCATTTATGACTACTAATTCGGAAGTTTCTAAATTTTGATCATGAACAAAAGTGATCAACCAGCCATCATCTTCTGCTGTTGCATTTAGACGAGGTGCAAATACGGCTTCACCACCATAGCGTCCCTGTCCAAATTCATGAGTTTGGGATTTGCCATCACGGAAATTATACTTAATTACCCCCTCAAATAAAGGTTCAGGACTATTGGCCATTTTGCCAGCGTAGCCATATTGGGTTTTTCTCCCCAGCAGGTTTTCGTTAACGCGGGGAAATTCTGCTGGTACATCGTCTAACATTTCTTCTGTGACTGCACCTGTGCTGAGATTAAACCGCCAACGATGTAATAGGGGTATATTTGCTGTGGGGTCTGTTGATGACCCACTCTCTAATACAGTGGTAGAACTCATGCGACAAGCAATAAGTATGATTTCGTCTCCTGCTTCGTAGGCGTTAAGGGTGTGGAAGACGTAGCAGGAAGGACTTTCAAACCAGCGGATATTGCTGTTGTCTCCGTGACGGGGGACAATACCAAAACGACTGGGACGTTGACTCTCAAACATGATCATAGGTTCTCCCCTTTGCATCCGTTCTGGGCTGAATGTGAGGGGTAAATCCATAAAAATGGTGTAATTTTCGGTAATGGCGAAATCGTGCATCATTACCCCCATTGGTAGTTCAATGGGTACTGTCCGCAATATTTCACCTTGGGGGGAAACTACGCCATATTGCAGGTATGGGGGTGCAAACGAATAGCCAAAGAACATCATTTCCCCGGTAACTGGGTCTACTTTCGGATGGGCAGTAAAGGGGGAAGTTAGTTTATTGTTGTAAGTGTATTCACTAGTAGTTTCTAATTCGGGAAGTTGGATATTGTGGGGCGTACCTCCTTCCCACAATGCCAAAAATTGTCCAGCGTGCCAGACTAGGGCAGTATTGGCGGTGTTTTTACCTGGTCCATAGGGGTTGTCCATTTGCGGTGGTTCTAAAAGTCCACTCCAAACAGCTTTACCCACTTCGTTTTCGATGTTCCAGCCTCTGGTACGGACGTAACGGTTGCGATAAGTGGCTTTTTTGCTGCTAATTTCTACACCATGCAACATTCCATCACCATCAAACCAGTGATACTGACCGATGGGTTGATGCTGGGGGTTAGGTCCATTGCGGACAAACATCCCGGAAAGGTCGGGGGGTAGTTCACCAATGACTTTGAGGGTGTTTGTGGTGATTTCTTGGCGGACTGGGGCAAAATTGCCATCTAAATAGGGATTTACTACGGTTGTTATCATTGTTATTGTTGAGTTTTATGAAGGTACTCTCTCTAATATAGCCATACTCGAAAATCCAAAATCTAAAATCTAAAATTGTTATGAGCCTAACTCTTTACCTACTCCGTCATGGAGAAACAGAATGCAGTCGAAATCACGCCTTTTGTGGGGCGATAGATTCAGAATTGACGGCTGAGGGTGTGGAAATGGCCAAGGCTTTTGCGGCTGCATACTGTTCTACCCCTTGGCAAGCGATTTTTTCTAGTCCTATGCGTCGAACTATGGAGACAGCAAAACCCTTGTGTACGACAATAGGAATGCAACCAGAATTGCGGGATGGTTTAAGGGAAATTAACTATGGTGCATGGGAAGGAAAAACCCCGGAGGTGATCAGCCGTGAATATCATGATGATTATATCCGCTGGTCTGCTGACCCGGCTTGGTATGCGCCCAATGGTGGAGAATTAGCAGTAACAATTGCTTCTCGTGCTATGCGGGTAGTTGAAGAAATTAAGCAGCTTTACAGCAGTGGTAATGTTTTAGTTGTCACCCATAAAGCAACTATCAGAATTATTCTTTGTAGTTTGTTAGGAATTGATGTCGGACGCTTTCGTTATCGTTGGGGCTGTCCAGTTGGTTCTGTGAGTATTATTGAATTTACTGAACATGGTCCAATGCTGCAAACTTTAGCAGACCGGAGTCATTTGGATGGGAGATTGCGAAATTTACCAGGAACATAGAACAATGAGATCCCCTACTGCTTGGAGAAGTCGGGGATCTGAGAATTATGAATTAGGAAAATAGTTTCAGTAATGGATTAAAATAAAAACAAGGACATCCCCGCATAGATCAGGGTGATTTTATGTCTGTTTTTGATTTGAGAAAAAACAAATTTATCCCAACTGTAAAATATGAAGGTGGAGCCAAAGGTGAGTATTAGTGATAATTATAGCTTCTCGTTGTCAGAAGAAGTAAGAATTCCCCAAGCTCCTCCTGAATTTAAATCTGGTTTTATCGGCATTATTGGCCGTCCCAATGTCGGTAAATCTACTTTAATGAATCAATTAATAGGACAAAAAATTGCTATTACATCACCGATAGCGCAAACTACAAGAAATCGCTTACGGGGTATTTTAACTACAGAAGAAGCTCAGTTGATTTTTGTAGATACACCAGGAATTCATAAACCTCATCATCAATTGGGGGAAGTGCTGGTCAAAAATGCCCGAATTGCGATTGAGTCGGTAGATGTAATTTTGTTTGTGGTTGATGGAACAGCGGCTTGTGGTGGAGGCGATCGCTTTATTGCTGAGTTACTCAGTCGTAGTGAAACACCAGTGATTTTGGGCATTAATAAGATTGATGAACAACCATCAGATGCTCAAAAGTTAGATGATAGTTATATTCAGTTAGCTAAAGAACAGCAATGGCAAACTGTTAAATTTTCTGCCGTAACTGGGGTAGGATTAGTAGAACTGCAAGAATTATTAATTGAACATTTAGAAACAGGTCCGTTTTACTATCCACCAGATTTAGTCACTGATCAACCAGAACGGTTTATTATGGGGGAATTAATTCGGGAACAGATTTTGTTGTTAACCCGTGAAGAAGTACCTCATTCAGTAGCGATCGCCATTGATTTAGTAGAAGAAACCCCAAGCATTACCCGTGTACTCGCAACTATCCACGTGGAGAGAGATTCCCAAAAAGGGATTTTGATTGGTAAAGGTGGGACAATGCTCAAAGCTATTGGTAGTGCTGCGCGTGAACAAATCCAAAAACTAATTGCGGGTAAAGTTTATTTAGAATTATTTGTGAAAGTGCAACCAAAATGGCGACATTCACGAGTGAGATTAGCAGAGTTAGGATATCGAGTGGAAGAATAAGAAATGGGGGCATAGGGATTTTGTCTGAATCGGGATGTCCAAGATTTGAGGATTTACAAGATGTTATTTAATGATGGTTGGTTACGCACAAGATATGAAAGAATGAACCACGAAGAACACGAAGAAACGAAGGAAAGAGGTTTTAGAGAGATTTGACAATTTCATCCTGTACATCCTAAAATCCTGGTTATCCTGATTCTGACAAAACTCTATTTCGCGCAAAGGCACAAAGAAGCAAAGTCGCAAAGAAGATATCCTGTACATCCTAAAATCCTGGACATCCTGATTCAGACTATTCCAACCGCCAAATTTTGATAGTGTTGTCATCATTAATCAATAACTAACCTGAGCAACATCCGTATAAATAAAGTCATTTCCTTTGAATAATAAAGGTTGATTTGTAGATTTTGCTAAAGCATAGGAAAAACAATCACCCATATTCAATTTTGCTGGATGACGACCTTTTCCAAACTTCAAAAACGCTTCACTAGCCAATTGTGCCTGTTCTACAGTAAAAGGTACAATAGTTATAGACAATGCTGCAATTAATAAATTCAAATTTTCTATGCCCTGTTGTCCATGTTTAGTTCCTAAAACTATAGATGCTTCAACATAGCTGGGTGAAGAAAGTAAACATTCTTCAGTATCGCTAATAAGTTCCATAAATATCAATTCTTCAGTTTCACCATAAATAATAGCCATGATAGCAGAAGTGTCAATCACCATTACTCAAAAATCCCAAACTCGTTATAACCAATAATTTCATCAGGTGTTCTGGGATCAAGCATAGGTAAATTTCTAATTTGATTACAGATATTACGCACAGCATTAATATCAACTTTCCGCTTTTTTGGGTTTTGTACAGGAGCTTTTTCTATCCATTCTTGCCAAATTTTTAATTTTTCTTGGTTTGGTAAAGGCTTTTTATTGTATAAGGTATAATCCTGACTATTTAACTTTTCTTGAAAAAGCTGTTGTTCTTCCGGTGTGAGTTTAGCAACAATTTCTACTAGATAATCAACAAGTTGGACGTTCATAATTTATGGTGTAAATATGTTACTTTATGATAGCATTTTGCCAAAATCAGGACAGCCTCTGCGGGAATTCAAAATTCAAAAGTTAAAATTTTTTTTGTCAGAATCAGGATGTCCAAGATTTGAGGATTTACAGGATGTTATTTAATGATGGTTGGTTACGCACAAGATATGAAAGAATGAACCACGAAGAACACGAAGAAACGAAGGAAAGAGGTTTTAGAGAGATTTGACAATTTCATCCTGTAAATCCTTAAATCCTGGATATTCTGATGCTGACAAAAATGACCATTCCCATACAGAGTATGGGAACGAGAAAATTAACTAAACTACAGCAGCGGCTTGTTTTTTGAAGAAAGCTTGCAAAATATTATCTGCAATTTGCTGACTGGTTAAACCTAAACTAGCCTTAGATTGATCTGGTGTGGCATGATCTACCAAAATATCAGGAACACCGATCCGTTTCACAGGTACAACAATATCAGCATCAAGTAAAGCCTCAGCTACCGCAGAACCAAAGCCACCCATTAAACAGCCTTCTTCCAAAGTAACAACCCGGCCGATTTGTTGCGCCAAAGGTAATATTAAATCAGTATCCAAAGGTTTAACAAACCGGGCATTAATTACAGTAGCTTCAATGCCGTGTTCACTGAGAATTTCTGCGGCTTGCATACCTGGGTAAACCATCGTACCATAGCCCAGAATTAACACATCATCACCTTGGCGGAGAATTTCCCCTTTACCAATTTCCAAAGGTTCCCAACCTTCCTCCATCAAAGGTACACCGTGACCATTACCACGGGGGAAACGCATGGAAATAGGTCCATCAGTATATTCAATACCAGTCACTACCATCCGTTGCAATTCCGCTTCGTCCTTAGGAGCCATCACCACCATGTTAGGAATACAACGCAGGTAAGCAATATCATACATACCTTGGTGAGTTGGACCGTCAGCACCAACAATACCCGCCCGATCTAAACAGAAGAAGACAGGCAGGTTTTGAATGCAGACATCATGGATAATTTGGTCGTAGGCACGTTGTAAGAAGGTAGAATAAATTGCAGCGACGGGGCGCATACCTTCACAAGCTAAACCCGCAGCCACAGTAACAGCGTGTTGTTCAGCAATACCTACATCAATATATTGATTTGGTAATTTAGCTTGTAGTTTATCTAAACCTGTACCCGTGGCCATAGCTGCGGTAATACCGACAATTTTCGGGTTTTGTTCTGCAAGTTTTACTAAGGTGTGAGAAAAGACCTTCGCATAAGCAGGGGGTTTGGGTTTACTGGAAGGAATAGCCTTACCAGTGGTCACATTAAAGGGGTTTTGGGCATGATAGCCTACTTGGTCTTTTTCAGCCATTTCATAGCCTTTACCCTTGACGGTGGCTACATGAACCAGCACAGGACCTGTAATTTGATGTGCTTGTTGGAAAGTGGCAATTAATTCTTCTAAATTATGTCCATCAACTGGACCCATGTAGGTAAAACCCAGTTCTTCAAAAACTGCACCAAGTTTAGAAACCGCTAACCGCTTCATTCCTTCTTTAATGCGTTCCAGTTCAGGTGAAAGGGATTCACCCACAAAGGGAATATGCTTAAACTGTTCTTCAAAGTTATCTGCGAGAAATTGCACCGGTGGGCTGAGGCGCATTTTGTTCAGATAGCGGGGAATAGCCCCAACGTTGGGAGAGATGGACATCTCATTGTCATTGAGAACCACCAGTAGGTTAGTTTTGGGTAGGTGTCCAGCATGGTTGATGGCTTCTAAGGCCATACCTCCAGTTAAAGCACCATCGCCGATAACAGCAACAGCTTTGAATTTTTCCCCTTTCAAGTCGCGGGCTAAAGCCATACCCAAAGCTGCGGAAATACTTGTAGAAGCGTGTCCTGCGCCAAAGTGATCAAACTTGTTTTCACAGCGTTTGAGATAACCGGCAACTCCGTCTTTTTGTCTGAGGGTGTGGAAGTCGTGGTAACGTCCTGTAATTAGTTTATGGGGATAAGCTTGGTGTCCTACATCCCAAATTACTTTATCCCGATCCAAGTCTAGTGTCTGGTAAAGTGCAAGGGTTAATTCGACAACTCCCAAACCAGGACCCAAATGCCCTCCAGTTGCTGCTACGGTTTGTAAGTGCTTATCTCGAATTTGATGGGCAATTTGTTGTAACTGCCGAATAGACAAACCGTGCAACTGGTTAGGATGGGTGATTTCACTCAGATGCATATTATAAGGTTTTCCTCTCTAACTCTACTTTTTGGCATTATTTGATTTTCCCACTTGAGGGGACTACAAAAATCTAACTGTGATTAATGTTGTTGTATTGTAAAACTTCGCCCAATATATAGACAAATATTGCTATCTATTGTCATTCATCACAGTGAAACCAGTTAATAGATGAGAATAGGTGACTGGGGACTGGGGACTGGGGACTGGGGACTGGGGGACTGGTAAATAATTTTCTCCCCATCTCCCCGTTAAAATTGCAGGATAGTGGGAACTATGGGTGTTTCTGCCTGTTTTTGCTGACGTTGCAAATATTTACTTAACAAATAAGCCATATCACCACGGGTCATGGGGCTTAATGGGTTAATATTACCGTTAGTATCTGTGTTGATAAATCCTTCACTGATGACTGTAGCGATCGCTCTTCTAGCCCAATTAGGTATATATGCTACATCTGGGTAGGGTGTTAAAATTTCTTTGATTGTTTGATCAGGAAACTGAAAAACTCCATAAGCTTGGGCAAAAATAGCTAAACCTTCTGCCCTGGTAACTTTTTGATTGGGAAAAAACATATTCCCCCGATAACCTTTCATAATATCGGTTTTCAGCACTGTCTGAATATCTTGATACGCCCAATAATAATTAGGGACATCTGGTACAACTATGGCTTTTTCCTGTTTAGCAGCTTGGCGTTTATCTAAGTAAAAAGCTTTCACTAAAATTGATGCTAATTCTGCCCGACTAATTAACCTTTCTGGGTAAAAATTTCCATCGGGTAAGTTATCCATTAATTTGGCTTCTAACACTTTTTGGATATAATCGGAATTAGTCACAGGTAGCTTTTCTGTAGCTTGTTCCTGGGCAAAGACTGGGTAAGTTGTTAGCAGGGTTACTGAAGTTAATGTACCTATTGCCAGCAGGCACAAGGAAAGAAAGGTTTTTGGATGATTTTTGGCATTTTTTTTAACTGGATACCTATTTCCGCCGCTGTGTACTAGTAATTCTTTCATATCTATGATCATTTTCAAACAGCCTTGGTTGTTCGGTTGTAGTGACGGTGGTTTAATTATTAAAGTTGCTGATTTTCTAGGTTATTAATTATTAGTATTTTTTGAGGATGGAATTGGGAAATTTTTATATTTCATATCTTACCCATTACCAATTATCCATTACCAATTTTGTAGTATAGTCTGCTGAGAGAGAGTATTCCATTTTATGAAATTTTCAGGAGTTTAGGAATGTCCGTATCAGCAGACCCCGTGAAGTTGATGAAGCAAGAAGTTGGCAAAGCCGCCGCCGCCCTGGTAAAATCAGGTTCTATTGTCGGGTTGGGTACGGGGTCAACTACAGCTTACACCATTCAGTTTTTGGGCGATCGCCTCAAGTCTGGTGAACTCAAAGATATTGTCGGTATCCCCACCTCGTTTCAGTCAGAAGTGTTAGCAAAACAGTACGGCGTTCCTCTCACCACTTTAGACGCTATTGACCACATCGACATCGCTATTGATGGTGCTGATGAAGTTGACCCCCACAAAAACTTGATTAAAGGTGGTGGTGCAGCACATACCCGCGAAAAAGTTGTAGATTACCTAGCAGAGCAATTTATAGTTGTGGTTGATGGTGGTAAGTTAGTAACCCGCTTGGGTTCTAGTTTTGCTGTACCAGTGGAAGTTATCCCTATGGCTATCACCCCCGTTATTAATGCGATTAAGAAACTCGGTGGTCAACCGGAACTTCGGATGGGTGTTAAAAAAGCTGGACCAGTTATTACTGACCAAGGTAACATGGTGCTAGATGTTACATTTGATAATATTGACGATCCTGTAAATTTAGAAAAAACACTGAATAATATTCCCGGTGTTTTGGAAAATGGCATCTTCGTTAACTGTGTTGATTTGGTTTTGATTGGTGAAGTTATTGATGGTAAACCTGTTGTCCGTCAAATGTAGTTAAAATGTAAGAATTCAGGAGTCAGGAGTCAGGAGTCAGAATGTTTGATAATTGACTAATTTATCAAACAGTCCGTTTGATGAAAAGCCTTCAAAATCTGACTTCTCTCGGTTGTTGACTGAATGTTTACGTTAACATGAATAGGTGGGTAATGCTCACCCTATTCATAACCTCACGCAAAGGCGCAAAGACGCAAAGAAATTGTATTTTTCAACCTCCATTATCGTCATCCAAAATCTAAAATCTAAAATTTCGTGATGCTATATAGAAGATTTGGACGTACAGAATTACAAATGCCCTTTTTTTCCTGCGGGGGAATGCGTTATCAATTTAAATGGCAGGATGTTCCACCAGCGGAAATTCCTCAAGATAATCAGGAAAATTTAGAAGCTACTATTCATCGTGCAGTTGAGTTAGGTATTAATCATATTGAAACTGCCCGTGGTTATGGAACTTCGGAAATGCAGTTAGGAAGAATATTACCTAAGTTTCCTCGTGAAAAGTTAATTGTACAGACTAAAGTTTCTCCTGTAGCAGATGCAAAAGAGTTTCGGCAGACATTTGAAAAATCTTTGGCATATCTTCAGTTAGATTATGTTGATTTATTAGGTTTGCATGGTATTAATACTGCTGAAATTTTAGATTATAGCATTTGTGAAGGTGGTTGTTTAGAAGTAGCCAAGCAACTACAAGCTGAGGGAAAAGTCAGATTTATTGGTTTTTCCACCCATGCCCCAACGGAGATCATTGTACAGGCAATTAATACAAATCAATTTGATTATGTAAACTTGCATTGGTACTATATAAATCAATGGAATTGGTCAGCAATAGAAGCAGCTAATAAATTAGATATGGGTGTCTTTATTATCAGTCCTGCTAATAAAGGCGGTTTATTATATCAACCTTCAGAAAAGTTAGTAAATCTTTGTCAACCATTGAGTCCAATGGTGTTTAATGATTTATTTTGTTTGAGTCATCCCCAAGTACATACTTTGAGTATTGGTGCTGCAAAACCAAGTGATTTTGATGAACATTTAAAAACACTAAAATTATTAGATAATGCCGATGAAATCTTACCTCCAATTATTGAAAGATTAGAAAAAGCAGCTATAGAAACTTTAGGTGAAAATTGGGTAAAAACCTGGGAACACAATTTACCTACTTGGGAAGAAACACCAGGACAGATAAATATTAAAGTAGTTTTATGGTTGTTGAATTTAGCCTTGGCTTATGACATGGTGGAATATGGAAAAATGCGCTACAATTTATTAGGTAATGGTAATCACTGGTTTCCTGGTAATAGAGCCGATAAATTAGATGAATTAGATTTGAGAGAATGTCTTGTTAATAGTCCTCATGCTGATAAAATACCACAAATGTTAGCCAAAGCTAATGCAATGTTAAAGGCTGAAGATGTGAAACGGTTATCTCAAAGTTAAGCAAAGAAATCGTGAAAACTCTAATTATAGATAATTATGATTCTTACACCTTTAATTTATATCAAATCATTGCGGAAGTAAATGGAGAAATTCCCATTGTTATCCGTAATAATGAAGTTGAATGGGAAGAATTGACCAAGATTGATTTTGATAATGTGGTAATTTCTCCAGGCCCAGGTAGACCAGAAAAACCAGAAGATTTTGGTATTTGTCGTCAAGTCTTAGAAAATATCAATGTTCCTGTTTTGGGTGTATGTCTTGGACATCAAGGATTAGGTTATTTCTATGGGGGAAAAATTATCCATGCACCAGAAATTAAACATGGTAGATTAAGTGAAGTTTATCATCATAATTGTCAATTATTTCAAGGTTTACCCAAATCCTTTTTAGCTGTTTGTTATAATTCTTTAATTGTCGCTGATGATATACCCGACTGTTTAGAAAAAATTGCTTGGACTCCAGAAGGTGTAGTCATGGGTTTACGTCATCGACATTTACCTTTTTGGGGTGTACAGTTTCATCCTGAATCAATTTCTACTGAATATGGTAGACAGATTTTAGAAAATTTCAGAAATATAACTGCCAGATTTTATAATTATCAAGTTAGGGAAAATGTAGATCATCGAATAAAATTTTTACCGAAAAAACGCCAAAATTATCAACATCAAAAATATCAAGTTTGTAGTAAAAAACTAGATATATATCCTGATGCAGAACAGGTATTTAGCCAACTTTTTGGTGACAAAGTTAATACCTTTTGGTTAGACAGTAGTAGATATGAACCTGGGTTATCTCGCTTTTCATTTATGGGAGATAATAGCGGTGTTCATAGTTTATTAGTTGAATATCGGACAGAAAATCAAGAAATTACAATTACTCAATCAGGTAAAATTACTCATCATCAAGAAAGTATCTTTGATTATTTACAACGAAAAATTAAAGATAGATATTGTGTAAATGATGATTTACCCTTTGATTTTAACTGTGGTTTTGTGGGTTATTTTGGTTATGAATTAAAAGCTGAATGTGGTGCTGAGTTAGTACATACTTCCAATTTACCAGATGCGGTTTTTATCTTAGCTGACAGAATTATAGCTTTTGATCATCAGGAAAAACTCACTTATTTATTATGTTTGACCACTCCAGAAGAAACCTCAACAGCAGAAGAATGGTTTTTCTCTGTAGAGTCAAAATTGCAAACATTATCACCCATTTTACCAGTTATCCCTTGCCCAAATCAAAACCCTGTAATTTTCCATTTACAACAGTCACATCAAGATTATTTGGATGATATTCAAACATCTTTAAAAGAAATATATGAAGGTGAAACTTATCAAGTTTGTTTAACCAATAAATTATATACTGATACAACTCCTCAAGCTTTAGCATTTTACTGTACATTACGCAAAATTAATCCTGCACCCTATTCAGCTTTTTTGAGATTTGCTGATTTTGCGATCGCTTGTTCTTCCCCCGAAAGATTTTTGCGGATAGATACTCAAGGTTGGGTAGAAACAAAACCCATTAAAGGAACATTAGCAAGAGGAAAAACACCAGCAGAAGATGTAATTTTAAAAGAAAGTTTACGCAACAGTGAAAAAGACCGTTCTGAAAATTTAATGATAGTGGATTTATTACGTAATGACTTAGGAAGAGTTTGTCAAATTGGTAGCGTTCATGTTTCCAAATTAATGGATGTAGAAACCTATAGTACAGTCCATCAATTAGTAACCACAATTAGGGGTTTATTACGTCCAGATATGGATGCTACCGACTGCATTAAAATGGCTTTTCCTGGTGGTTCAATGACAGGTGCGCCAAAAATCAGAACTATGCAAATTATAGATCGACTAGAACCAAAAGCGAGAGGTATATATTCAGGATCAATTGGTTTTTTAGCTTTTAATGGTGCAGCTGATTTAAACATTGTGATTCGCACAGCTATACTCACTCCTAAACAAACTTCTATCGGGGTAGGAGGGGGAATTGTTGCTTTATCAAACCCTGAAGCTGAACTATCAGAAATGTTGTTAAAAGCAGAAGCTTTAATTCAAGCTTTAGTTATTACTGTGAATGGGGAATTTAAGGTTGAGAAATTAAAAATTAAAAATTAAAAAATCAAAAATACCTCGTTACCAGTCTCAGACTGGAAATGCTATAATAGAGGCTCTGCCTCAAATATTATTGAAGTCAGAAACTTTTATAATTCATTCCCATACAGAGTATGGGAACGAGAGATAAGAACGAGAATAATATTCCTAATTACCCATGATTAATTAACCTGGGAACAACTAACACCTTATCAACACGATTACCATCCATATCCATGACTTCAATTCTCATACCTTGCCATTCAAAATGATCTGCTGCTGAGGGAATACGTCCTAAATGGGTAATGACTAAACCACCCAAAGTTTGATAGTTACCTCTTTCTTCGGTTTCTAATTCTTCTATAGCAAAAAGTTCCAAAAACTCTTCTACTGGTAACATTCCATCCACTAACCAAGAACCATCTTCCCGTTGTACGGCTTGGGGTTCTTCCTGTCCTGGTTCTGCGGGAACATCACCAACAATTTCACTCATAATATCATTCAGAGTTACTAATCCTTGAATTACTCCGTATTCATCGACTACTAACGCAATATGAGTGATAGTTTGTTTGAATAACTCTAAAACTTTTAAACCCCTGGTACTTTCTGGTACAAATATCGGTTGACGTAATCCTATTGTTAAATCAAAAGGTTCATGACGCAAACTTCTGGCTAATAAAGCGGTGACAGGGATGACACCCAAAACATTATCAAGTCCCTCTTGACATACGGGATAACGAGAATAACCACTTGCAGACATTTTCTGGCGGTTTTCTTCTGGAGAGTCGTCTAAGTCTAACCAAACAATATCAGGGCGGGGTGTCATTAAGGAACTAACAGGGCGATCGCCTAAACGAAAAACCCTTTCTACCATATCCTGTTCTGCTTCTTCAAAAGTTCCCGCTTCCGTTCCTTGTTCTATTAAAATTTTAATTTCTTCTTCTGTAACTTGGGGTTCATCGGAAGGTGTAATTCCCAAAAGTCGCAAGACTGTTTCTGTCGAAAGACTTAAAAGATGTACCACTGGGGAAGCTAAAGCAGCTAAAGCCCGCATGGGAACAGCCACAGATGAAGCAATTCGTTCTGGGTTGTTTAATGCTAACCGCTTGGGTACAAGTTCACCAACAATCAATGATAAATAGGTGATCGCTAAAACTACGATACTAAAAGCAATGGGTTGGCTATAATTGGCCAAAAACGGAACTAGCTGAACATACTTTTCTAGTCTTTGGGCAAGGGTCGCACCACCAAAGACACCATTAAGAATATTGATGAGTGTAATCCCTACCTGGACAATAGACAAGAAATGATTGGGAGACTCTGCTAGTTCTAAAGCAGCCTGGGCGTTGAGGCTGCCTTGGTTGGCTAACTGCTGTAACCTGACTTTTCGTGCCGAAACTATGGCCATCTCGGACATGGAAAATACACCGTTGGCCAGAATTAGCACCAAAATGATGAAAATTTCAACTGTAATGGAGGACATTTTATTCAGGAGGCAGGACGCAGGAGGCAGGACGCAGGACGCAGGAGGCAGGATAGAGGATAGGATGTTTTCCCAATGCCCCATGCCCAATGCCCAATGCACCTAAAATAGTTTACATATAACTACAATCTAAATTTTCACACTTTTTAAGACTTCTCACTCTAGTAACAATTATGGCTTTTTCTTCTATTGTACGTGCCTTGGCGCGATCGCCACTCACCGCAGAACTCAACACCAAACTCAACAAACACCAAGAATTGCGGTTAAATGGCATTTCCCGCTTACCCAAGGGTTTGATAGCTTCGGCTTTGGCCAACAATGAGGGTAGGGATTTGTGCGTGATCTGTGCCACTCTGGAAGAAGCCGGACGGGTTTATGCCCAAATGGAAGCGATGGGATGGAAAACTGTGCATTTTTACCCCACCTCGGAAGCTTCCCCCTACGAACCTTTTGACCCCGAAACCGAATTAAATTGGGGTCAAATGCAGGTTTTGGCCGATTTGATCAATGGTCAGTCACCTCAGAAAAATACAGCAGTTATCGCTACTGTAGGGGCGCTACAACCACATTTACCTCCCCCAGAGGTATTTAAATCTTTTTGTCTCTCTTTAAAAAAGGGGATGGAATACGATTTAGATGAGTTCAGCGAAAAAATCACAACTCTGGGCTATGAACGGGTTCCTTTGGTGGAAACTGAAGGACAATGGAGTAGACGGGGGGATATTGTGGATGTGTTTCCCGTTTCTTCTGAGTTACCAGTGCGGTTGGAATGGTTTGGGGATGACATCGAACAAATTCGGGAATTTGACCCCTCTACACAACGTTCTGCTTTAGATAAAGTTAATCAGATTTCTCTTACCCCTACTAGCTTTGCACCAATTGTCACCGCAGCACTCAAAGATAGTGAACAGTTTCCGGCACTGAATGTTGAGTTAGATCATGACTCAGAACTGATTGAAGGTAGTCGGCGTTTTTTAGGGTTAGCTTTTACAAAACCGGCTTCACTTTTGGATTATTTACCAGAAAATACCCTGGTTGCTATTGATGAGGTAGAACAGTGTCACGCCCATAGCGATCGCTGGGTAGAAAATGCTGATAGTCAATGGAAATTTGGAACTGGGGAAGAATCTCCGCAGGTTCCCAAAATTCACCGATCTTTTGATGAGTGTTTAGTTGCAGTTGGGAATTTTAAGAAGTTATATTTATCAGAATTAGCAGAAGAAAATAGTGGTCTTAATTTAGCTAGTAGACCTTTACCTGTTACACCTCATCAATTTGCCAAGTTAGCGGAAACAATTAGACAAGAACGCGATCGCAAGTTTGCCGTTTGGCTAATTTCTGCCCAACCTTCACGTTCTGTTTCTCTACTCCAAGAACATGATTGTCCTGCCCAGTTTATCCCTAATCCTCGTGATTACCAAGCAATTGATAAACTACAAATTAATCATATACCTATCGCACTCAAATATTCCGGTTTAGCAGAATTAGAAGGTTTCATTTTACCTTCTTATCGTTTGGTGATTGTCACCGACCGCGAATTTTACGGACAACATTCTTTAGCTAATTTTGGCTATGTCCGCAAACGTCGCAAAGCTACTTCTAAACAAGTTGATCCCAATAAATTACGACCTGGAGATTTTGTTGTTCATCGTAGTCACGGTATTGGTAAATTTGTCAAGTTGGAAAGTTTGACCATTAATCATGAAACTCGTGATTATTTAGTTGTACAGTATGCTGATGGTTTGTTAAGAGTTGCTGCTGATCAAGTTGGTTCTTTGTCTCGGTTTAGAACCAGTGGAGATCAAGCCCCAGCACTGCATAAAATGACGGGTAAAGCTTGGGATAATACCAAGAATAAAGTCCGCAAAGCAATTAAGAAATTAGCGGTAGATTTGTTAAAGTTGTATGCAGCGCGATCGCAACAACAGGGTTTTTCCTATCCCGCAGATATGCCTTGGCAGGAAGAAATGGAAGATTCTTTCCCTTATCAACCTACCACAGATCAGCTAAAAGCGGTGCAAGATGTGAAACGGGATATGGAAAGTGAAAGACCGATGGATCGGTTAGTTTGTGGTGATGTGGGTTTTGGTAAAACTGAAGTTGCGATTCGGGCTATTTTTAAAGCTGTCACCGCAGGTAAACAAGTCGCACTTTTAGCACCAACCACGATTTTAACTCAACAACATTATCACACGATTAAAGAACGTTTTGCACCTTATCCTGTGAATGTGGGTTTACTCAACCGTTTTCGTAGTGCGGAAGAAAAACGCAATATTCAAAAACGTCTGGCAACTGGGGAATTAGATATAGTTGTGGGAACACATCAGTTATTAGGTAAAGGTGTACAATTTAAAGACTTAGGACTTTTGGTAATTGACGAAGAACAAAGATTTGGTGTGAATCAAAAGGAAAAAATCAAAAGTCTGAAAACTCAAGTTGATGTGTTAACTCTGTCTGCAACTCCCATTCCGAGAACTTTATATATGTCTTTATCTGGAATTAGGGAAATGAGTTTAATTACCACACCACCCCCAACCAGAAGACCAATTCAAACCCATCTTGCACCTTTAAACCCGGAAATTGTCAGAAGTGCAATTCGTCAAGAATTAGATAGAGGTGGACAGGTTTTTTATGTAGTTCCGCGAGTTGAAGGAATTGAAGAAACAACTGCAAATCTGCGGGAGATGATTCCAGGGGGAAGATTTGCGATCGCACACGGTCAAATGGACGAAAGTGAGTTAGAATCAACCATGCTGACTTTCGGAAATAATGACGCTGATATCCTTGTTTGTACGACCATTATTGAATCTGGTTTAGATATTCCGCGAGTTAATACCATCTTAATTGAAGATGCTCACCGTTTTGGTTTGGCTCAATTATATCAATTACGTGGTCGTGTTGGACGTGCAGGAATACAAGCTCACGCATGGTTATTTTACCCCAAACAGCGGGAATTATCTGATGCAGCTAGACAAAGATTAAGAGCAATTCAAGAATTTACTCAACTCGGTTCTGGTTATCAATTAGCAATGCGAGATATGGAAATTCGCGGTGTGGGTAACTTGCTAGGTGCAGAACAATCTGGTCAAATGGATGCAATTGGATTTGATTTGTACATGGAAATGTTAGAGGAAGCAATTCGAGAAATTAGAGGTCAAGAAATACCCAAGGTTGATGATACCCAAATTGACCTGAATCTCACCGCGTTTATTCCTTCAACTTACATTACTGATATTGATCAAAAGATGAGTGCTTATCGTGCGGTAGCAACTGCAAAATCTAAAGAAGAGTTAAAAGCGATCGCCGCAGAATGGACTGATAGATATGGTACTATCCCCGTTCCAGCAAATCAACTTTTGCGGGTGATGGAATTAAAACAATTAGCAAAAAGTGTAGGATTTAGTCGCATTAAACCAGAGAATAAACAGCATATTGTTTTAGAAACTCCAATGGAAGAACCAGCTTGGAATTTATTAGCAGAGAATTTAACTGAGACTATGCGAAATCGGTTTGTTTATTCACCTGGAAAGGTGACAGCAAGGGGTTTGGGTGTGTTTAAAGCTGAACAACAATTGCAAACTTTAATTGATACTTTTGGAAAAATGCAAGGTGCTATTCCTGAAGCGGTTTTAGTTTGATTTATGGGCGTTGCTGATTAAGAGTATGATTTTGTTTCACGCAGAGGCGCTCCAGTCACAGAGAGTAAGAGTTTGAAATCATTGATTTTTCAGTTTCATACCCTAATTCAGCAACGCCGATTTATGGATTAATTTATCTCACGCAATCGCTTTTAGAGATGTTGTAATAGTAGATGCAGATAACACAAAATAGGGTGGGCAATGCCCACCAATTTTTTAATCAAATTCTAAATTATATTCTCAAAGAAAATTCTCGCTCAAAAATATCTATCTAGGGGTTGCTGAAAAAGTCTTGTCGTGGAGACAGGGAACTCTTAACAGGGAACAGGGAACAGGGAAAAGTTTCAAGAGTTGGATGGGAGCAATTTTTACTGGGAATCAAACTGAAATGCAAGGTTTTCAAATTCCCACGCCATAAAATCTTGCACTTTTTGAAAGTCAAAATGCCTCAAACCTTTTACCTGTAAAGTTTTCCAATTTATTCAGCAAGCCCTATCTAGCTACCGCACAAGTCGTTGAAAAGATTGCGTCTTTCCTGGCTTTAATCGCATAATTTCCCCATTTGACCACTTTTTCAAATATTTGCCTAGAAAAATATGGTGCTATCCTACAGCTTACCTCCGAAACCCATTATTCACAGGTTGCACCTGTCCAGGATAAGATAAGTTAGATGGCGGTAATTGACCAGGCTGTTGCCCAGTATAATTACCATAATATCCATATCCTACGGGAGTAGTGTTGTTAACTACACCTTGAATTGGAGGCTGAACAGCATAAGGATTATTAGGTACAACACCATAAACCCTATTAGTCGGTATTCCTACATTTGGTGCGGTCTGAACTCCATTAAAATTATTGTAATAATTTGGCTGCATATTTGTTACAGTCGGTTGAACATAACCTACACCAGAAGTAGCGGGTAAACCCTGATAAGGTAGACTGTTAGGAGTATAAATTGGACTTACTCCTCCATTGTTAATCAAAGGACGAATTGGAGTTATATTACTTGATTGTTTGATAGCTAATTCTAAAGGATTAACAACAGAAGTTTGATTATTTATAGGCTGATTATTTAATCCTATCCCCAAGTTAGAGGCAGTTTTTGGCTCTGTCGTTTCTGCCGATGTAGCCAAATTATTAATACCTAGAAACTGACTTCCGCTATTACCTCTATCAGAATGCAATAAGGTTTCTGCTTGCTCTACAAAGGGATTTTTTGCACTTACCGGAGAAACTTGATTAACTATCCCCGAACCAGGATTTGATTTAGCTTGATTAGCATCAGCATTTTGTTTATTAATTATATCCTCCAAAAATGGTTCGCTATTATTTGCCTGAGTATCGCTTCGCAATGTAGTTACATTTGCAGACACAGTTGCTTCTGCAAAATCACTCAACAAACTCGGCATATTATCAATATCAGCAGCGATCGCTTGATCTTCATTAGAAATTGCCGTTTCCTTAGCAGTTTCCTCAGTAGTTTTGGTAGTGACTACTTTTTTAGCAGTTTCTTTATTTTCATTTTGAGTAAAAAACCCAGGATTGAACCAAGATTCCCAAATCACGAACCCTACAATCACTAAAAAAATTCCTGTTCCCCAAAAACTAGGCCGCAAGAAATTGGATAACCTAGCTTTGAGATAGCGTAAATAAGCAGGGGGATAGTTGCGTTCTGGCATAATTTAGTTAAATATAATTAAATTGTTAAAACTTGGGAAACCCTGATCCTAGTTGAATCTAGCTCATGGTCATATCATCATAGACTCTAAAACATGGTGAGTGATCAGTAATACAACAAAATTATTGAAAAATTTATTGTTATTCAAAGTTTCACTGGAATAAATTCATAAAAACCCCTACGTGTTAAGTAGGGGTTGCGGAAAAAGTCCTTTCGTGGAGATAGGGAACTCTTAACAGGGAAGAAGTTTTGGGCAATTTTACTTTTCGTTACATACTAATCTTCGAGAAGCCGCTCCGCGTCTACGGTTTTTCTCTTGCCACCTACTTACCAGTCCTATTTGAGTTGTCATAGCTTGCGTAGCGTAGCCATACTGACTCATGAGGGCAGGCAATAGGGAACCGTATTGGTTTATTCACCTTTGGGCAACTCGCATCAACAGAAATACACCTACTACCAAACCAAACAAGTTAGGCAACCAAGCACCTATCAAGGGAGAGAGAATATCAGCTTGTGCTAAAGCCCCGGAAACTGATAATAATAAATAATAACTGAAAATCACTATCACACTAATACCAAAACTTGTGCCTTTTCCAGTACGTTGAGGTATGGTTCCCATCGCAGAACCAACTAAACCAAAAATAATACACACAAAGGGAAAGGCAATTTTTTGTTGAATCCGCACCTCTAATTTTCTAATTTTTTGGGGATTTCCAGCCAAACGTTCTACTTCCAATTGTTGTAAGGCTTGAGAAATATTCATCTCTCCATAATCTCGGCTATTTTCTGCTAAATTTAAAGGTGTGCGTGGAAGTTGCAATTGTTGATGTTCAAACCGCAAAATGTTCCGATAGGAACGGTCTGGAGCAACTAAATATATTGTACCATTATAAAAATCCCAAACTTTTTCAGAAGCATTCCACTGGGCAGATTCTGAGACTAAAATTTGATTTAGTCCTTCTCTAGAACGGTCAATAATGGTTAAACCTTTCATTTGTCTGCCATCAAATTGATCAGCGTAAAACAAGCGAGAGAGTAATTTATTTGTGCTACCATCTGCTGCTTTCTCTTCCCGATATTCAGGATAGTAAATATTTTGTTGTTTAAATGATGGTTTATCCGATTTTAGTGCTAGTTCTAGGGTACGAGTGGCTTCATAATTTGCTGCTGGTGCAATTTGTTCATTAAAAAGATATGTCATACCTGTAACTAAACTGCTTAATAATACAGCAGTTAGTACCAGACGATAAACACTTACTCCGCATCCCCGTAAAGCGATTAGTTCACTCTCACTGGATAACTTGCTATAAGTCATCAAAGTAGCTAGTAAGGTGGACATGGGAAAGGAATAAACCATCACATAGGGTAATTTTAATAAGAAAACCTTGAGCGCAATGTTAATTGGTAATCCTGATTCTACGACTTTTCGCAATAACTCAAATAAACTATCAATTGCTAAGACTACAGAAGTAAATGCCCCAACTCCAAATAAAAAAAGCGGGAGTAACTGCATAGCCAAATAGCGATCCATGATGGAAAAAGGCAGCAGCGAACCGAGAGAGTAGAAAGATTTAATCTGCTTAGATGTCATAAAAAAATTCAAAATTCAAAATATGCTTAATTTTTCTGTCAGGGATACACAATTAAGAAATTCAGATTTGATCTCTTTTTTCAACCTGGTCTAACTTTTAAAGTTAAATATCCTCAACTCTGATGCAATAGAGGTTTGAAACTAATTGTATGATCCTAATTGAAGTTGATAATGACGTAAATTTTAGAGCAGATATACAATTTTTTATAGCTGAAAAAATATTAAAGAAGATGTTATTAAAAATAATATAGCAGCCCTAAATCATTTGAAAATTTTTTTCTGTTCCCTGTTCCCTGAGTTTAGGCGGAGAAATTATCACCTAAATAATATTGCCGTACTAATGGGTTATTATAAAGTTCATCAGCATTACCAAAAGCGAGAATTTGTCCTTCGCGCATGATGTAGGCACGATCAGTAATAGCAAGGGTTTCGCGGACATTGTGATCTGTGATTAAAATTCCCATACCGCGATCGCGCAATTGTCCTACAATTTCCTGAATTTCCGATACTGCTATCGGATCAACTCCTGCAAAGGGTTCATCCAAAAATAAAAATTTGGGTCCTTCTCTTCCTGCTGCCAAAGCCCTTGCTAACTCTGTCCGTCGTCGTTCACCTCCAGAAAGCTGAATACCTTTACTATTGGCAACTTTCTCTAAGCGAAATTCCCCTAGTAACTGATGCAGTCGTCTTGACCACTCCCTACGTGGTACATTAGTTTGTTCCAGCACTAAAAGAACATTATCTGTAACGGAGAGTTGACGAAACACACTGGCTTCCTGTGCCAGGTAGCCAATACCCAATCTAGCTCTTTTGTGCATTGGCATTCCTGTAATATCTAAATTATCCAACCATACCCTACCCTGATTGGGTTTTTCTAAGCCTGTGGCAATATAAAATGTGGTGGTTTTACCAGCACCATTGGGTCCGAGTAAACCGACAATTTCACCTTGGGCAACAGAAAGGTTAACGCGATTGACAATTACTCGCTTACCATAAGATTTGTGAATATTTTCTAAAACAATTTTCACTATTCGCGTTTTTGTGGTATTGGATGCTAATTAGAACGCTTGAGGGCTGGTGTTTTGGGTGCAGGTTTAGCCGTTTGTCCATTGTTAGTGTCATCCACCATGTAAACCGATTCTACCTGACGATTGGACTGGGGTAAGGCGATAAATCGACCTTCGTCAATCAAATAGGTCACTTTCTCCGCCCTAATACTATTATTACCTTGTTGCAAAATATAGACGTTGCCGCTGAAATCAATCCGTCGTTCTTTGCTAAAGTATTGTGCTTGGGCTGCGGTTGCTTGTAACTGACGCGCAGGATACAACATCTGCACGTTACCGCGAGCGGTGATTACTTGACTTTTAGCATCATATTCTTGCACATCAGAGCGAATAGTCAGCGGGCGATTTCCCCCAGATGATTGGGCTGTAGCGGTAGGAAGTTGGTTAGGAAGGGAAACTGTACCCAAGAGGGCTACAGGCAGCATTAAAGCTAATCCTAGACGGCTCATCTGTGACTTTAGCAATTGATAGGGAGGTATCATAACAATTGGTGATAGAAGATTTCAGGTTATAGCAGGTTACAGGTGACAGGTGACAGAGTTGAAAGCCTGTTTGTGTCTCAGTTTTATCATCTGTTGAAGTCCTAACCACCTTGGTAGTTGCTTTATATCCTAATTTGAAGGCTTGACGGTTTCCTGCACCTGAAGGTTTCTTTACTTCTATTCTTTAATAATAGAAATTCTGGGTAAAGGCAAGGCTGCGGTTTCCTGCCAATCACCACTGGCCATTTTTTCTGGATCTGTTTGTTGGAGTGCTGTTAACAATTCTGCACTCTGAAGTAACAGTTCTTCTACATTGATACCGCAATCATTGTCTGGGTAACGACGCAGACGATTTCTGCCTTCTCCCAATAAAATCATTGCTCCTCGTAGGTTGCGATTACCCAGGTGATATAAAGCTACAGCAATTTGCAGGATACCCTGATACAAACTTTTTTCGGGTTCAGTTGCTTCAATCCACAGAGCTTCTAAGGTGTCATGACAAGCGTAGAACTGCCCAGAGTTGAACTGTTCTACGCCTTGCCAAAATTCTTGGGGTAGATTTTCACTCATCCCATGCTATCCCGCACTTCTTTGATGGTTTCGATAGAGATTTCTTGTCTTTCGCAGGCAAAATCGTTGTCACTGGTGAGAAATAGCATACAGTGGCACTCTTTGCGTTCTCGCATGGGTACGCACGGACAGTTCCAATAGGCGGCGTTGACTTCCGCTTCTTTATCTTCATAGTGACGGCAGGGACATAAAGGCGCACCGAGGTCGTCTTTATGTTTAGCTAAACCTTCAATCACAACTGCTGTAACGGAAGGTTCAGTACAGAAGTACGTTCCAGTCCGTTTGGCATATTGTTCGGAAAAATGCCGCATTGCCTCTAGGCTCTTATCACTGGATTTTGTGTTAACTTCTGAATTGATCATGGGATCGGCGTTCATAATTTAAATATTTCTTTGCATTGTACAACAGGCGGGAGGCAGGGGAGCAGGGGAGCAGGGGAGCAGGGGAGAAGAAATATTATCTTTCTTTTGAATCCTGACTCCTCAATGTCCTTTTAAAATGAACTTAATGGTTTTTGCAACTGGAGTTGCAGTTCTTGTTCACTTTGCAGGATGATGCCGGTGTAATCTCGATTTATTACGACTTGTTTTATGGGAGAAGCTATATTCTCCCATAAAACCCAACGACTTCCCAGAGGTAACTCAGATAAGGTGAGGGGGTTTTGGGTGAGCCAAATTAAGGGGTAGTTCTCTGGTAGTAAATTAGCTTCTTCCAGAGGGTTGGTTGCTGCTAATGTTTCCAGAACGGTAATATCACCTTTGACTAAACCTGTGGCTGCTGTCCAAAGTTGTACTTGTAATTGTTGTTTTTGGGCATAGAAATACAAGGATGCAGCAGCTGTGACTGCTTGCTCAAATTGTTCTTCTTGCCATTGGGCAGCACTATCAAGGGCAATGATGATTTCTTGACCACCTGTGATAATTTCTAATTCGCGTACTCGTAATTCTCCGTAACGGGCGCTTGTACGCCAATGGATGAGACGAGTAGGATCACCGATGCGATAAGGACGGAGCGATCGCACTAATCCTGTTGTGGCTAATTGTAAGGGTTTACCACGGGGATCATTTCTTTGACTGTCATCTTGGCCAATCTCATCCACTAATGGGCAGGTGGTGAGGGGTAGAACGGTGGGATAGACTATGGCGATCGCTTTACTTTCTCTTTGACGACGACACCAAAATAAACCCCAAGGCGCACCTGTAGCTAATTCTACTTTATCCCATCTGTATAATCCCCGGCGTTGGGTGGGGTGGTAGTATTGCCAGCGGTAACTATTTTTTGCTTCGATGGTATCAATGGGATTTTTGATTGGTTTGCCTAAAATGAAAGGTAGGATATCGGCAACTTGCAATAAAGTTACAGGTTTTGGGGTGGGATTATAGATTTCTATTTCTATGCTGAGTTCGTCTCCGACGCTGACTGGTGGAATGGGAGAGCGTTTGACGACTAGATTTTTGAGCGATCGCGGTGCTAAAAAAACTGATACACCCAGAAGAGCCAGACAAACCCCACTAATTACATATAACCAGCCCGCCATTGTGTTGATAGCAGCGCCTAAATAACAAAGAGCAACGCCTGTTAATACCCAACCGCCATAGGTAGGTGATGAAGCGTGAGTTTCTAGCCAATTGGTGACTTTTTTGGTGATTTTCATAGTGCAAGGAGGCTGGAGGGAAGAAAGCAAGTTTTATGAGCTTTGTCAACAGTTTCTTTTTTAACTTAAAAATAATTGAAATGTATAGGATTTTAGTGAGTTCAGAAATTTTAAAATTAATAGTGGGTTATGACTAACCCACCATAAAAACTAACAACTTGCGTTAATTTAGATCATCTAAGATCCCAACCTAGTTAATTCTCTATGGTTTTCTTCAGAGACCAGCAAAACAGGTAATGTTGCGTTGCTGACATCAACTTCTGTATTTGGCTCTACATCTGAAGATTTGTGTTGGCTGAGAACTATTGCAGATAAAACAAAAGCTGCACCAATAAAACCATTTAGCCCCAGTTGTTCACCAAGTAACCAATATGAGAATATTGCTGCAAATATTGGCTCTAGCGTGTAGAGTAAAGCTGCTTCTTCAGATCCTATCCAGCGTTGAGCTATTGTTTGCAGCCAGATAACAAGAGCAGTTGCAACTAGCCCTAAATAAAGAATCACGCCCCAATTTTCATTAATGATCTTCCACTCTGCAACTAATTCTGTATTGCTCCAGATTAAGCCCATAACCGCAATTACAAACAATTGGACGCTGGTGAGAGATAAAGATGGGTGGCGGGATGCTACTTTTTCTATAATTAGGGTATAAACTGCATAAAGAAAGGCATCACCTAACATTAATAAATTGCCAATTCCTAATACTCCCTCTCCCCAACACATCACGCCAATACCAATAACAGCAAGTCCGGCTGATAGGAATGTTTTCAACGGTAAGTAACGACAAAAAAGCCAACCCAGTAGAGGTACTAAAATTGCACTCAGACTAACAATAAATGATGCCTGGTTTGCATGGATACTCTCAAGAGCAATTGTTTCAGTAGCTAAATAGGCGAAAAATATGATTCCCAAGATTAAACCATCGCGTAACAAAATGGCGTTTAGCCGCCGCAAATTAACGCTAAAAAATAATGCTGCCACCGCAAATCTTGTGGCAATTAAAACACTAGGAGAAAGACTAATTACTGTTTTTTCAATCAGTGGGAAAGTTGTACCCCAAATGATGTTGATAACAACGAACAGAATAATTCCCTGAAGGTGCAAATTGTTTTGTGTAAGTTCACGGGTGGAAGTACGGAGTCTGACACTAGCCGCCACCCAGTGGCTAAATATATTACTTAAAAACAATATCATACGGATTTTCCAGCTATCCCTTCCAGAATTAGGAACAGAGTGGCTAATATTGTTATCACCATTCTTTTTGTTAAATCAAGAGAATTTTGCTCTACATAATAAATACTATAGCAATCTGATGTGATTTATAAATTTATTCTTGGAGGCAGGGAATAGAAAATAAAGAAGGTAGATGTGTAGGTAATCTGTGTATTAGTTAAAAATTAATGGTAAATTGTAATAGTGATTTAAATCTATGGTTTGCATAAATTCTATCTAGACTAGGATTGGCGCTAAAGCGCAACTTTGGACAAAGGATTATTTTGTTAATAAACTCATGAAAGTTATCACAATTAATATTCTCTTTAAACTGAATTATTGGACACAACGCAGACAATTATTAGTAGAGGGACTAAGAGCGGAAAATCCTGATATCATTGCTTTACAAGAGGTAAGTTTAGCAGAAGATACTGCTGCTTGGATTGGAGAACAATTAAATATTCCCTATATTTATAAAGCTGTACCCAAGGAAGTATGTAATAGTGATTTACCTTTTGGGTTAGCTATTCTCAGTCGTTATCCGATTGAAAAAACAGCCGCACTTAATTTAGAACATCAGGGTAGAATTGCTCAATATGCACAAGTTAAGTTAGATGATAATAAATCAATAGTAATTTGTAACGGTCATTATTATTGGCATCCCGGTTCTCACAAAAAACGTAATAAACAAATACAAATGATGTTAGATTGGTTATCGCAATTTTCTGATGAAATGCCGATAATATCGGTGGGAGATTTTAATGGTACTCCTGAAACATCAGGAATTGCATTAGTTAAAGAAAAATATCAATCAGCTTATGAAGTATATCATGGAAATGAGCCAGAATATACTTGTCCCACACTTTTAGGTCAAGATAAAATTAGTTGGAGAAACAGATTAAAACAATTTTGGAGAACGTTAATTTTTAATATGAGTTGGAAACCCTGGAAGGGAACTTTAGATTATATTTTTATTAATCAGCATTTACAAGTGCGAGACTGTCGAGTAATTCTCAATCGACCAGCAGCGAATAATCGTTATCTTTATCCTTCGGATCATTTTGGGATTGTTGCAGATTTGGAGATTGTTGATAGTTAGATTTTTTATTTCACGCAGAGGCGCAGAGGCGCAGAGAGAAATTAAGAGGTATGATTATGCCCATCCTGTAACCTGTCTCCAACTTGCCAAACCATAGTTGATAAATAGGAATAATTTTAGGTCTATTTTGGCACAATTTTAGACAGTATGCTACATGACTAATGTAAGTAATTGTAAAGGCTTCTATCTTGTGTATTCTTGGTAAATAAAAATCTGCATACTAGACTTGGGTTGATTGTTTTTCTTAATTCTAATTAGCTGATTAGTAAAATCAGAATTTTCACTCAGGCAACTCTGAAGTATTCTAGCTTGTCCTATATAATCTCGATCATCTTTACAGATGATAATACCAGAGTGAGAAATTTCACTTTGATGAAGTGCAATAAAATCATCTCGGTTGAGTGTGAGTACAATTCGTTTCTCTTGAGTCGCAAATGCCAAAACTTCATCATCTGGGATACCTTGATTAGCTTTTCCTGCTTCGTAGGAAGTAAGCACATCATATTGATATTGGCGTAATTGTTTCACAATTTCCAGAGGAAAGTTTTCATCAGCATATAATCTCACCATCAGTCATCCTCATTTTGAGCAGTGATGATCAGATCAATTTCTGAAGGATGTTGTTCATAATAATTCCAAACTGCTGTTAAATCTTCAGATGTCAAACTAGGATAATTTTGCAGCAATTCTACATCATCCGCTCCCTGTTGTCTCAAAGACACCAACACCCATACAGGAATGCGAGTATTACGAATTCGAGCATGGCCACCACAAATTCCCGGAGTTTTTTGGATAGCATGAGATTTGAGACGACTTTCTAAAAGTGTTCTTTCTTCTGGGGAAAGTGCCTCAATTACTTGTACAAGAGAATAAACCAATTGCTGATTCATATCCTACTTAAAAAAGAAGGTTTTTAAAATTATAAATTATAACTGCTCTCTCACCCAATTTCTAAAACTCTTAATAGTCGCATTTCTCCCAGCAGTTTTACTCTTCTCCAAATATTGATGAATCACATCAATTAAAGGTAAACTGGGCAAATTTAAACTTGACTGAGACTCTATATAATTACCATCTACTAAAACATTAATTTGCAATTTCCCATTTTCAAACCTCCACAGTTCTGGAACTTGCAAAGCTTGATAAATATGTGGATGAGTGCGGGAAGTAATATCAATTTCTAAAGCTAAATCTGGAGGAGGATCAATTGTTAAATCTAACCGCTTTTTACCTCTAATTAAAGCTTCATTTTTAATATAAAAACATTGATCAGGTTCTATCCCCTGATTCATAAATTGATTTTTAAATGTCGTAGAACCAAGACATCTAAACTCAATATCCAATTCTTCTAACAATGCCTTAACTAAATCGCTAATAATTTCCTTATCGTCCTCATGTTCTGGTAAAGGAGCCATAATTTCTAACATTCCCCTGTCATAAGCAATTCGCGCTGCACGATGCTCTCCTAATTCTTCCAGAATTGCTTCTAATTCTGTCCAGGTGACATTCTGCAATAAAACCCTTTGTCCTGGTGGTACATGAATGCGCTTGAATTCCAACAACATCATTTCCACTCCTGGAAAAATATCAAACTTTAAATATTCTATAAATTAGTATAAATCTCTTTTTTTTCTCTCTGCGTCTCTGCGTCTCTGCGTGAGAAAAATCTTATGTCAATGCCTTGGGATTTTAGCTAACAATACCAGAAATCCCAAACAATGTCAATATCAATCGCTGAAAAAACCAAACTTCGTCAAATAATTGAGAATAGAATCAATAATATTGAGAATAGAGGGGGTTTATTGAGAAAAAACTTTTTTTCAGGAATTTGGGTAAATCACAGATAAGTTAATTTAATGGAACGCAGATAAACGCAGATAAACGCAGATAAAAAATTAGGGTGGGTTTGTTTTTCCCACCCTGAATAAATTAGCGTTTAGCTAACTTCTTCGCCATCTTGCGGAGACGAATAGATTGTGGTGTAACTTCCACCAACTCATCGGGTCCGATATATTCCAACGCACGTTCCAAGCTCATATCTATAGGTGCTTGCAACTGTACGAGTTCATCACCACCAGCCGCACGGTGGTTAGTTAGCTGCTTGGTTTTACAGATATTCAATTCCAAGTCTTGGGGACGATTGTGTTCTCCCACAATCATGCCTCTATAAACCTTGGTTCCAGGAGTGATAAAGAATGCGCCTCTATCTTCTGCGTTTTTCATGGCGTAGAAAGTTGAAACACCTTCTTCAAAGGAAATTAAAACGCCTTTGTTGCGGGCTTCAATGTTGCCAGAAAGTTGACGGTATTCTAGGAAACTGTGGTTCATGATGCCTTCACCACGAGTCATCCGCATAAACTCACCCCGGAAACCAATCAAACCACGGGCAGGAATCACAAACTCTAATTGTGTGCGATCGCCAGCACCAGGTTGCATATCTTGCATTTCGCCTTTGCGTTGTCCCAGACGTTCAATACAGCTACCAACGGCATCACCGGGAACGTCTAAAACGAGAAGTTCGTAAGGTTCACATGGTTGACCGTTAATTGTCCGGTAAATTACTTGTGGCTGAGATACTTGGAACTCAAAGCCTTCACGACGCATGGTTTCAATTAAGATACCCAGGTGTAATTCACCCCGACCGGAAACCAAGAATTTATCAGGAGAATCGGTTTCTTCAACGCGTAAAGCAACGTTGGTTTCTAATTCCCGGAATAAGCGATCGCGCACTTGGCGAGATGTTACCAACTTACCTTCTTGACCCGCAAAAGGTGAATCATTTACCCAGAAGGTCATTTGCAATGTTGGTTCATCCACTTTAATGAGTGGTAACGCTTGGGGTTCGTTGGGGTCTGTAATGGTTTCCCCGATGTAAGCATCTGCAAAACCAGCCACAGCCACAATATAACCTGCGGTGGCTTCTGCCATTTCCACTCGTTTCAAGCCTTCAAATCCCATCAACTTGGTAATTTTACCTTTGACAATGCTGCCATCTTCTACGACTAAAGCAGCTTGTTGTCCAGCGCGAATAGTACCGTTGTGGATTCTACCAATTACAATCCGTCCCAGATATTCAGAATAATCTAGGGTGGTAACTTGTAATTGCAGAGGTTTGTTAGGATCTCCCACAGGTGCGGGAACATGACGCAGAATAGCCTCAAACAAAGGCTGCATATCTACCGATTCTGCTTCCAAGCTTTCCTTGGCATAACCTCCCATGCCGGAAGCGAACAGATAGGGAAAATCACACTGATCTTCATCTGCACCCAATTCCAAGAACAGATCCAAAACCTTATCCACAGCAACGTGGGGGTCAGCTTGGCCACGGTCAATTTTGTTGACAACAACAATGGGACGCAGACCTTTTTCCAAAGCTTTTTTGAGTACAAAGCGGGTTTGGGGCATTGGTCCTTCATTGGCATCAACAATCAGCAGACAACCGTCTACCATGCCGAGTACCCGTTCTACTTCTCCGCCGAAGTCAGCGTGTCCAGGGGTATCAACAATATTGATCAGGGTTTCTTTGTAGCGAACCGCTGTATTTTTAGAAAGAATAGTAATTCCTCGTTCCCTCTCCAATGCGTTGGAGTCCATGACACAATCCGGAACGTCTTCGCCTTCGCGGAAAATGCCGGACTGTTTCAGAAGAGCATCAACCAAAGTGGTTTTGCCGTGGTCAACGTGAGCGATAATGGCGACGTTACGAATTGGGAGCGTCATAGAGAGTTTAGGTGAACTTTAGTGTTTTTAGATTTAGAAGCTAAATGTTTGGCTGTTTTAACAGATTCGGGGATGTTTTGCCAATTCTGTAACGAACCTTTAATAATTCTAGCGCAATTGTCACAAATATTGTTATTTTGACAAGAAATAGCAAGAGTAAAAAATTTCTGATTTTAAATTGGTGCAACTGGTGCAACATTTTGCTTCAACCAGCCAGTCAAATCTTCACGCCCTAACTGGCTATCTGCTAACATCAGTACCATTTGTTCTTGCTCATCAACCGCCGCAACGATTTCTAACCCGTTCAAAACCAGAAAAGTTTCCATTGCTGCATGAGCAGTACGCTTGTTACCATCAACTAAGGCATGATTCTTGATCAGAGAGAAACCTAACGCAGAAGCCTTATCAATGACTGTAGGATACAAATCATCTCCCCCAAAAGTCATTTTTGGTTGAGCTACAGCAGATTCTAATAAACCTAAATCTCTTATACCCAAAGCTCCCCCAGACTGCTGTATTACCTGACGGTGTAGATACAGGACTTCAACTAATGTTAGGTAACGGATCATGCTAGACGGCGGTACAATTCAGAATTTTTCTTGAGTACATATTTTGCTGCTTGCTCAAAATCACTTTTTGGATAATTTAGCCAATCTTCTATAGTGGCACGCAATAATTCTTCTGGAGAGATGCCGTTTGCTTGTGCCATTACTTGCAGTTGTTGTAATTGTTCTTCTGGAATATTGATAGTAATTGCAGCCATAGCAGTTGTTGATAAAAGCTAGTGTTTTTAATATTTTAAACCGATAACAACCCGTGATTAGCACTTACACCTAAAATTGTGCCAAAATAAACTGATAACTCTACAATTCTACAGGTTATGGTTTGGGTATCAGGACAGCAATTACAAGATGGTAAATACACCATAGAAAATAAGTTGGGACATGGTGGTTTTGGAATCACTTATCTTGCTAAAAACAAAAAGGGTAATCCAGTTGTGATCAAAACCCTTAAAGATACAGATGTAGACAGTAATGATTTTGATAAATGTCTGCAAGATTTCATCAATGAAGCGATAAAACTAGCTAAATGTAGCCATCATCCTCACATCGTCAAAGTTTATGAATGTATCAAAGAAGGTGATATTTGGGGAATGGTAATGGAATATATAGAAGGGGAAGAATTAGGGAATTTAGGTATTTTATCAGAATCTCAAGCTTTGCTATATATTCAACAAATTGGTGAAGCGTTAACCATAGTTCATAACAATGGGTTATTACATCGAGATGTAATACCATTTTTATATGAAGCTGCACAGAATGATTCTTGAATTGACAAGGTTTTCAGCCTCCTAATTATATGCAGCTTCACATTAGATTGGTATAACACCAAGAAATATTTTGGTAAGAAATAATAAATCAGAAGCAGTTTTAATTGATTTTGGTATTTCCCGTGACTTTACACCTAATTCAACACAAACACATACAGAATATAAAACAGCTTTTTATGCACCTCTTGAGCAATATAATCCGCGTGCTAAACGAGGTGCTTTTACTGATGTTTATGCCCTTGCTGCAACATTATATAAAGTATTGACAGGAAACGAGCCAGAAAGTGCTATATCTAGAATGATGGGTGAACCACTAGCACCACCAAATAAACTCAATCCAAATATTAGTGATAGGGTTCATAAAGCAATTCTCAAAGGACTAGAACTGCAATCAGAAAATCGTCCCCAGTCTGTGCAGGAGTGGTTATATCTTCTTAAAATACCAGAAGAAATAATTTCATCTTTGGTTAAGATAGAAAATCAATTACAATTCAAGAATTCATCATTAGAACTGTTCTCAAAATTCACAGACAAAGCTTTAGAAGTAATCAATTTGGCATATCAAGAAACCCGTCTATTAGATCATTATTTTATTGGATCACAGAGTATCCTTTTGGGTTTGATTAGTGAAAATACTGGATTAGCTGCGTCTGCACTAAAGAACAATGGTGTAACATTGGAAAATGCGCGTTTTGAGGTTGAAAAGATTGTTGGTAGAGGTTCAGGTTCTCGCGGAAAAGCAGTATTTACTCCACGTACAATCAGAGTTTTAGAGCTATCACGGGAAGAATCTGTCCGAATGATGAATAAGCAAATTGATACTGAGCATCTGTTGTTAGCTTTACTTGCAGAGGGTGAAGGCGTAGCAATAAGAGTATTGGATAATTTGGGAGTTGAATTATCAAACTTAGAAGACTTTATATTAGAAATAATAGCGCCCTGATTTTAACTGAGAGATTATCTTTCTCTTCCTTCTTCTTATTCCTTCGTGTCCTTCGTCCCTTCGTGGTTCAATCCTTACAAACCTCAACACCAAACCGAAAATACCCACTTAAAAAATGCTAACAGAAAGATTTACCCAAGCATTAACTTACGCCCACGAACTCCACGCAACCCAAAAACGCAAAGCTTCAGGTATTCCCTATATTAGCCATTTATTAGGAGTAACCAGCATAGCCTTAGAATATGGAGCAAACGAAGATGAAGCGATCGCTGCTCTTTTACATGATGCCATAGAAGATCAAGGAGGAGCAGCCACCAGAGAAGAAATTCGTCGTCGGTTTGGGGATAATGTCACCGCCATTGTTGATGGATGTACAGACGCAGACACCACACCTAAACCCCCTTGGAAACAACGGAAAGAAGCTTATATTGCCCATATTTCCACCGCTTCTACTTCAGTGTTGCTAGTTTCAGCATCTGATAAACTGCATAATACCAGATCCATTCTCAAAGATTACCGCATGATTGGTGAAGCAGTTTGGGAACGTTTTCAAGGTGGTAAAGAAGGAACTCTTTGGTATTATCGCTCCCTAGCAGATGCTTTCCAAAAAAATCAACTTACACCCTTAGTCGAAGAACTAGAACGAGTAGTGACAGAATTAGAAACTTTAGCAAAGTAGGTGACAGGTGACAGTAAGAAATTTCCAATTACCAATTACCTAAAATAAAAAATGAAGGATGAAGATGAAAAATTTCATCCTTCATACTTCATGATTTCATAAATCATCCTTTGAGATGATGTTTTTTGCAGACTAACGGAATAGACTACTGAGTGAGGTATCTTCGTGAATACGCCAAATCGCTTCTCCCAATAAATTAGCAACCGAAAGCGTCACTAATTGGGGAAAGTGATCGCTTTCAGGAATAGGAATAGTGTTAGTAACTATAACTTCCTCAAACAAGCCACTTGATAAGCGTTCAATTGCAGGTGGTGAAAATACTGCATGAGTAGCACAGGCATATACCTGACTTGCACCTTCTTCACGTAGTAATTTAGCGCCTTCGGTAATTGTACCGCCTGTATCAATCATGTCATCTACTAAAACCGCCGTTTTGCCCTTCACATCACCGATGACATTCAAAACTTCAGCGACATTGTGAGCCTGACGACGTTTGTCAATAATTGCCAGTGGTGCATCATTGAGTTTTTTCGCAAATGCTCTGGCTCGTGCGACACCGCCGACATCAGGGGAAACAACTACAATGTCATGTAGTTGTTTACTCTGTAAATAATTGAGCAAAACTGGCGAACCGTAAACATGATCAAAGGGTATATCGAAATAACCCTGTATTTGCGCGGCGTGCAAATCCATTGCTAGAATGCGACTAGCACCAGCTTGAGTAATCAGGTTAGCAACCAGTTTGGCTGTGATCGACTCTCGTCCAGCCGTTTTGCGATCGGCACGAGCATAACCATAATAGGGAATTACTGCTGTGATCTGTCGTGCGGAAGCGCGACGACAAGCATCAATCATGATCAGTAATTCCATCAGGTGGTCGTTAACGGGTTGACAGGTAGGCTGGATTAAATAAACATCACAACCCCGAATTGATTCTTGGATTTGAACATACAGTTCTCCATCCGCAAATCTTTTGCGAATCATGGGCCCCAAGTCCATCCCCAGGTAACGAGCGACTTCTTGGGATAGTTGTAAATTGGCAGAACCGGAAAACAGCCGCAGACGATGATTTTCAGTCATTCCTGTTGTGGCTGGTTGCACTGTAAAAGTTGCAGAACTTAGCACAGCAGATCCTCGATGTGCATTCATGGCGATATTATCATCAGAGATTTAGCAGATTTAACCGACATAGATGGACTAAACAAAACATCTGTAAGTTTTATTGAAACTTCTATACAAATTTGCAATATTTCTCCATATACTTACATTCGCTAATTTTCTAGTCCTTCTGGAAAAAAACCAATGAGGATTATACTGACATCTATTTTGGCAAATAGTTTCAGAGTTCCATTTTTGGGAGTTAGGGTGAACTGCCCAACTGAGCATTTGGTATGGTAGATTACCTATTCTACCCGTTTCTTTTATAACTGAGATCACTTTATTCACACATAAAGTCACAATTAATTTAATTATTAGGCAGTAGTCGCTTGTCAACTTGGAAATTGCCGCTGAGTTTCGCACTTACTGAGTCACCTTATGATTAAGCTTTCAGAGTACAGCCAGTTATTTTATGATACTAACGCCAAATTGATAAACTAGCAGGTGGTTAATCACACACCCATCAGTTCAGGAGACAGGGAACAGGCATTGGGGAGATGGGGAGAATAACTTTCTACCTGTCACCTATTCCCTAATTCCTAATTCCTTCCCCAATGACCAATGACCACGTTTATGCTTTAGTTAACTTCTATCTCAGTTGCTATTACACTTAATCAATTGATCATGCAACCACCCATTAAAGTTGGTACTGTCCTACAAAATCGTTACCACATAATTCATGTGCTGGGACAGGGGGGATTTGGTAGAACCTATCTGGCAGAAGATCAGAGGCGCTTTAACGAACTTTGTGCCATTAAAGAATTAATGCTCACAGAAACGGGCGTTTACGGTGGCAAAAAGGCGCAAGAGTTGTTTGAGCGAGAAGCTGCTACTTTATATCAAATCGAGCATCCACAAATACCCAAGTTTCGAGAAAAATTTTCTCAAGACCAACGCCTGTTTTTGGTGCAGGATTACATTGGAGGAAAGACTTACCACGCTCTGTTAAATGAACGGCGCTCTGTTGGCCAAACTTTTACAGAGATAGAAGTATTGCACCTGCTGCGCTCTTTGTTGCCCGTTCTAGAGCATATTCACAAAGGGGGAATTATTCACCGGGATATTTCGCCGGATAATTTGATTTTACGGGATAGTGACTCTAAGCCTGTATTAATTGACTTTGGAGTGGTGAAAGAACTAGCTACGCGGTTATCTACCCCGGAACAAAAGCCGGTGACAACTGTGGGTAAACCAGGCTATTCTCCTAGTGAGCAAATGCAGTCTGGTAAAGCTTATCCTAATAGTGATTTGTATGCACTGGCTGTAACGGCGATAGTTTTGCTGACTGGAAAAGAACCAGCAGATTTATTTAATGAAACTGAACTGACTTGGAACTGGCAGCAGTGGGTAGAAGTTAATCCCCAATTTGCTGAAGTCTTAAATCGGATGTTAAGTTATGTACCCGGCGATCGCTATCAAAGTGTTAAGGAAGTATTATCAGCCTTAGAATCTTTAGACCAACCCAATGTTTCGCTGTCAAATGTCTCATATCTGCAAACCATTGCTGTTGGTCATCGTCCTGATCCTTTACCACCAATACCCAACAGACCTGATCCGGTGATTGCACCGCAGCAAAGTAGCTCAATCTTAGATAACCCTTTACTTATTGGCGCTATTGGTAGTGCTGTGGTGATCTTAGCCGGATTCGGTTCTTGGACAGTGGTAAATTCCTTCCGCAGTCAATCAAAAAAACCACCAGAACAAACAACCTCACCCCAAAGTTTTCCTTCTCCAGTTATTCCTGGCGGTACATCCACACCGACAGCAACATCTACACCAACACCGACACCAAATAATACTGAAGCGGTTGTATATAAAAAACGTTTGAGATTAGGCACATCCAACACAGCTAAGGTCGATGGTACTCTCAAGGCTAATGAAATCATTCAATACAGTTTTACGGGTGATGTTGGACAAAAGTTAACTGTAGCGATTGACCAAGGAAGTGGAATTTTGTTAACTGTGTTAACTGCTGATGGTCAACCTATTGGTTCTGACTCTGAGCGAGTTACTTCATATCAAGGGTTATTATCAAATAGTGGTAGATACATTATTCAATTAAGTTTGTCAGAGGGACTGGCTGAAAGTGATTATAGTTTGAGTGTAGCTTTGGAAAAACCCGTTGAACCTACACCCACAGAAACCCCCACCCCCACAGAAACCCCCACTCCCACAGAAACCCCCACCCCCACAGAAACCCCCACCCCCACAGAAACCCCCACCCCCACAGAAACCTCTTGCCTATTGCTTATTGCCTTGTGACAACGGCAATTTTT